>NZ_CBAUBA010000012.1:0-66764 GCF_964796385.1 Aquirufa sp.
TTAACTACCCCGAATCCAGCAAGTTTAATTGCTGGGATAGATTCTAAAGGACAAACTAACCGAACTTTTGGAAACGTGAACTTTAATTATTCGGTCTTACCAGGATTAGATGCCAAACTTAACCTTGGAAGTGATCGTCAAACGGTAAGAAGAGACATCTACAATAGCCGATTAACCTTAAGAGGAACTGATTTCGGTGGTTTGGCAAATATTGCTTCTTTGGAGTTGACAAATTATCTCGCCGAATACACCATGAACTACAATAAAGATTTTAACGAGTCGAATAAGTTTTCTGTATTGGGTGGGATTACCTATCAACAATTCAGCCGTCGATCTATGGTCTCCGCAATTTCTAGTTTCCCCACGGATGCATTGGGCTGGGATAATCTTTCTTTAGGCGACCCCGCAAGGGCATCGGTTGGTAGCAATAAACAAGAGAATACTCTTTTGTCATATTTAGGTAGGGCAAATTACACCCTGAATAACAAGTATCTTTTCACCGCTTCAATTAGAGCTGATGGTTCTTCGCGATTTGGTACTAACAATAAATATGGATATTTCCCTTCCGCTGCTTTTGCATGGAAAATGAGCGAAGAAGATTTTATACCTGATGCTTTAGATCTAAAATTCAGACTAAGCTGGGGTAAAACAGGCAACCAAGAAATAGGCAATTACTCATCTTTATCCACTTTGAGTAATGGTGGTCAGGCTGTTTTTAACAATGCCATTTTTTCTTCAACTCAGCCTTCACGAATTGCCAATCCCGACTTAAAGTGGGAAACTACTACCCAAACCAATGTAGGTCTAGATTTTGGAATAGCACTTGGTAGAATTAGTGGATCTATTGACTACTTCAATAAAAATACCAATGATTTACTTTTAAATCTTCCGATTCCTCGCTCCACAGGTTATACTTCTATTTTAACCAATGTAGGTGAAGTTAAAAATTCGGGTATTGAGTTACAAATAAATTCAACCAATATAAATGCAAAAGATTTTCGATGGACTACTAGCTTTAACATTGCGGCTATAAAAAATAAGGCTGTAGATATAGGAGGTCTTAATCAAATTATCGCTGGTGCTTTGGATAATGTTGGTAATTCCGCCATTATTAGGCCTGGCGAGGCTATTTTCTCTTATTATGGATATAAAATTACTGGTATTTTTAATACTAAGGAAGAAGTTGCTGCTTCTCCACAAAAAAGTTCTAAACCTGGTTATCCTATTTTTCAAGACACAGATGGAAACGGAATAATTACACCTGCAGATCAAGTTATTCTCGGAAAGCCATTTCCGGATTTTACGGCAGGTTTAGGAAATGATATATCTTATAAAGGGTTTAATCTTAATTTCTTTATTCAGGCTGTACAAGGTGTGGAGAATATCAATGTACAGGCTATCCAAAGTATGTATCCAGCCAATTTTCGAAGAAATAAGTTTAGAAAACAGTTTTTAGATCGATGGTCGCCTACTAATCTAGATGGTAAATACCCATCTGGTGTTACTCCATCTGCTTATGGAGGAGGAAAAGTAAACAGCCTAACTATTGAAGATGCCTCGTTTATTAGACTGAGAACAGCTACATTAAGTTATAAAGTACCATTAAAAAACAAGAATGTTTTTCAAAATTTAGGTGTATATGTCACGGCTCAAAACCTACTTACTATTAGCAATTATATTGGATGGGATCCTGAGGCTAGCTTAAGAGGTAATAGCACAGGTGCACGAGCAGATGATAATTCTTATCCACTTAGTAAGTCATTTTTATTTGGCGTAACGGCAGAATTCTAATTTAAATAAACAATAATATAATTATATGAAAAAGATATTTATAAATTCACTCTTTATAATCTTTTTGGGCTTTAATTTACAAAGCTGTGATAAACCACTTGAAGAAGTTGTTTTTTCGGAACTTGCCCCAGAAAACTTCTTAAAAACAAAAGCTGGCATCAATTCAGTATTGAACAATGCTTATGCAATTCAGCAGCGTCATGGTCAGAGTACTTTTAATGCCATCGCAACTTTTCAGATGCCAAGTGGAGAAGTTTGGAACCGAGGAGGAAGTATAGAAACAGACTTGACACCTATGCTAGATTATACATGGGATTCCAATGCCGGGCGTTTAGGAAGTGAATGGACTGATTCTTATCGAGCTATAAGGGATGTAAATCTCGTCCTCGATAATTTAGCATTAGGAAAATTTGATGCTAATTTTGTAAAAAATATAACCGCAGAGGCAAAGTTTTTAAGGGCCAAGTCCATGATCGATATTTACGATCTTTTCGGTACAGGCCCAATTTTTCTTTCTTCTACTTTTGATAAGTTTCAAAAAGCCCGTGCCTCTGATTCGGAATGGGTGGCACAAATAGTAAAAGATATGACAGAAGCTATGAACGATCTTCCAGCAAAACCGGCATATGGAAGAGCTTCAAGTGGTGCTGCTGCAGGTATATTATGTAAATTTTACTTAAACCTTAAAAAATGGAATGAATCGTTAACAATGGCTGAAAAAGTAATTAGTTCAGGCGTTTATGATTTATTTCCTACATATATTGAATTATTTGCAATTGCGAATGAAGGAAACAAAGAGATAATTTATACTCATTCAGCTACAAGTGCCGGAGGTCCTGCTTCAGTACAAACAAACGCACTTATTTTTCCTGTAGATTACGCTAGACCTTCTAATATTGGTTTATTCGCGGCTCGACTTTACTTCTTCGACTCTTTCGTTGATTCGTTTCATCCGAATGACTCACGTCAAGCCATGCTTGTTAAATCATATGTAAACACTGCAGGCCAAACTATAAAAGGATATGGGGTTAACCAAACAATTGCCGGCAAGTACGAATTAGATAAAAATGCTAATGGTGCGGATGCAAGTAACGACTGGCCAGAAATAAGGTATGCGGATATTTTGCTCTCTAAAGCCGAAGCCCTAAATGAGTTAAATGGCCCTTCAAAAGAAGCAATTGATTTGATCAATAGAATTAGAACTAGGGCCAAAGTGCCTCAACTCATGTTAAGTGATTTTTCAAGCAAAGAAAAATTAAGGTCGGCCATTTTAAATGAGCGAGCTTGGGAGTTTGCACTTGAAGGCAAAAGACGACAAGACGAAATTAGGCACGGTGTTATGATTTCGAGGGCGAAGGCTCGTGGAAAAAATGCTCAACCATATCATGTATTATTTCCTATTCCGCAATCTGAAATAGACGCAAATAAGGAATTAAAGCAAAACACTGGTTATTAGATAGTTATTTTTAGATGACTATTGCATTAGAAAATCGTATTAAGTTTCAGTCAAATTGCATTTCCGGCAGCAGCTGAATGGCTTTTTATGATTTTCTATTGCTTTGTTTAGAGTGGTAAAAAAGGCAAAGACCTGCTATAAATTATATGGAATTCGAATATAAAATTTCAAATGAAAGAAGGCAGAAACAGCTAAACAAAAAATAATTTAAATGATTGAAAACAATTCATATATATAATGAAAATTAGATCCGAAATAAGATGAGCGTACTTAGCAGAAAAGCCTAGAAGATAAAATAAAATCATTCCTAATTAAAAAGCCCAAAGAAAACAAATATTTGACTCTGAGAAGAAGCTGATAACAATTTGAGGGGGAAATTAAACAATGTCATAAATGAAATATCTCTTCTTTATTATATTAGCTACTTTATCTGCCACAGCTCAAACAAAAAAAGTAACTATTAATACTCCAAATATCATTTATATTTTAGCAGATGATTTAGGTTATGGAGATTTGAAATGCTTTAATCCGTATAGCAAAATACCAACTCCTCATCTAGATAATATGGCCAAAAATGGAATCAAATTTACCGATGCACACACGTCTTCTGCTGTTTGTACGCCTACGCGATATGGAATTCTAACTGGTCAATATAATTGGCGTTCTTCTTTGAAGAGTTCTGTCTTAAGTGGTTACTCCAAATCACTAATTAAACAGAAACAAACCACCATTGCTGAAATGCTAAAAAAACAAGGATATAGTACGGCATTTATTGGCAAATGGCATTTGGGATGGGACTGGAATTTCACTAAAGCCGAAGATAAACTTGATATTAATGACCTAAATGCTGCACCTGAAGTAGACTTTAGTATACCAGTTAAAAATGGCCCATCAACTCATGGATTTGATTATTCTTTCGGTTTTTCAGGCTCGCTCGATATGGATCCTTACGTTTATGTTGAGAATGACAAAGCTACTATGATACCTTCAAAAACTACTGTTTCGGTGGATGAAAAGGGTTTTTGGAGAAAAGGTCTAACTTCAAATGATTTTAATCACTCAAATTTACTTCAAGATTTAACCGATAAGGCCTTAAATTACATCAACAAAAAAGCCAAAAGCAATTCACCATTTTTTTTATATTTTCCCTTACCTGCCCCACATACGCCTATTTTGCCGACTACCAAGTTTTTAGGTAAGAGTAATACCAATATGTATGGCGATTTTGTGATGCAAGTAGACGATGTGGTTCGCCAAATTAGAGAAACGCTTAAGCAACAAGGAATTTCAGAAAACACAATGTTGGTTTTTGTCAGTGACAATGGTTGTTCGCCAAGAGCCAACTATAAAGAGTTGGCGAAAGTAGACCATAACCCTAGCTATTTGTTTAGAGGTCATAAAGCTGATATTTTTGAGGGCGGACATCGGGTACCTTTTATTGTAGAATGGCCTGAAAAAGTTAGAAAAAATACAATTTCAAATAAAACCATTTGTACTACTGATTTCTTTGCTACTTGTGCGGATATTGTAGGCTATAAAATTCAAGAGGGTGAAGCTGTAGATAGTTATAGTATGTTGTCCATTATTACAGGTAACAGTGACGAAACTAATCGTGAATACACCGTTCATCATTCCATCAATGGTTCTTTTGCAATAAGAAAAGGCAATTGGAAATTAATCTTATGTCCCGACTCCGGAGGCTGGAGTTATCCAACTCCGCAAGAGTATAAAGCCAATAAAATGGATTTGCCAGCTATGCAATTATATAATTTGGCAGCCGATATAGGTGAAAATAATAATCTTATAACCGAATACCCAGAAAAAGCAGCAGAATTAAAAGCAGCAATTAAAAAGATCATACTTGACGGCAGAAGCACTCCTGGAAAAGCACAGGAAAATGAAGGCATGGATGGTTGGCATCAAATAGAATCTATTTTGAATTAAATTATACCAATTGAAAATAATTTAGTCCAATCGATGTCATTAATTAAAATTTATCGCAAATGAAAAAAAGCATTTTGGCTATTTTTTTATGGTTTTTGAGTAGTTATTTTTTGTTGGCTCAAAACAAGAGGCCTAACGTACTTATTATTCTGACGGATGATTTAGGCTATCATGATGTATCTTATTACGATAATAAAGATCTGAGTACACCTAATATTGATCATTTGAGAAGGGATGGAATGAGGTTCGATTATTTCTATTCGAATTCACCCGTATGTGCACCCACAAGAGCTTCTTTAATGTCAGGTAGATACCCTGATTTTGTGGGTGTTCCTGGCTTAATTCGCTATAACAAAGAAAATAACTGGGGTTATCTTAATCCAAGTACTATTTTATTACCTAAAGTCTTAAAAAAGGCTGGGTATCACACTGCGCATATAGGTAAATGGAATTTAGGCTTAGAATCGCCCAATCTTCCCAATGAAAAGGGGTTTGATTTTTTCCATGGTTGGCTTGAGGATATGATGGAGGATTATTGGACTCATCTTCGCCATGGCATTAATTTCATGCGATTAAATGAGCAGAAAATCGAGCCAGTAGGACATGCCACCGATTTGTTTACCCAATGGTCTGTGGATTATATTCAAAAACAAGCTCAGAGTAAGCAACCATTTTTTCTTTATTTGGCTTACAATGCGCCTCATTTCCCTGTTCAACCTCCTAAAGAATGGTTAGATAAAGTACTAATGAAAAATCCGGGAATTAATGAAAAGAGGGCTAAGCTTGTGGCATTAATTGAGCACTTAGATGATGGGATAGGTAAGGTGGTCGATGCTTTAAAGAAATCGGGTCAATATGAAAACACGATTATCGTATTTACCTCAGATAATGGAGGGCATTTACCTGATCTAGCAAATAATGGTCCGATTAGAGACGGCAAACAAAGTATGTATGAGGGAGGTTTGAGGGTTCCAACGGTAATTAGTTGGCCAAACAAAATTACAAAAGGCTCAAATTCTACCCATGTTAATTTATCCATGGACATTTATCCAACCATACTTGAATTAGTGGGTGCTACTTTTTCCCATAAAATAGAAGGAAGAAGTTTTGCGAATACACTTCTGAATACGGGAAATGAACAAATAGAACGTCCCATTTATTTTACAAGAAGAGAAGGTGGAATTCAATATGGAGGGAAAGCGTATCATGCCATTCGTTTGGGAGATTGGAAATTATTACAAAATTCCCCTTTCTTGCCTTATGAGCTTTATAACTTGAAAAATGATCCACTCGAGAAGAGTAATTTAGTTGAATCCAATCCTGAAATGACTAAAAAATTAAATAATTTGTTGATGACGTTCATCCAAGAAGGAGGAAGAGTTTCATGGCAAAAACCATTAAATTAAACGAATATGAAACTTAAATTATTTATTGCCGCACTATGTATTTTAACATGTTTTCAGTCGATAGCCCAAGCTTCAAAAAAACGGAAACCCAACTTTATCGTTATATATACGGATGATTTAGGCTACGGGGATTTAGGGACCTTTGGAAATCCAGTCATTAAAACGCCTAATTTAGACCGAATGGCCTATGAAGGTCAAAAATGGACTAATTTCTATGTAGCTGCTAATGTTTGTACTCCTTCAAGAGCCGCTTTAATGACAGGAAAATTACCTGTTAGGATAGGAATGGAAAGTTATAAACGGAGGGTTTTATTCCCCGATTCGAAAGGTGGATTGCCTGAATCTGAATTAACCATTGCTGAAATATTGAAGGCGAATAGTTATCAAACTGCGTTAGTAGGCAAATGGCATTTGGGTCATTTAAAGCAGTTTGCACCTAATAACAATGGATTTGATTATTATTTTGGTATACCTTATTCAAATGATATGGATAAAAAAGCAGGTATGACTCGTGAAGATATGTTTACGCCAAATTTTCAGGATTTCAACGTTCCACTCATGAGAAATTCAGAAATAATAGAAAGACCAGCAAATCAAAATAAGATCACACAAAGGTATACGGAGGAATCTGTTGATTTTATCAAAAGAAATAAAGAGAAACCATTTTTTCTTTATTTGGCACATTCAATGCCACATGTACCACTTTTTGCAGGTAAAGATTTCAAAGGGAAAAGTATGAGAGGTTTGTATGGGGATATCATAGAAGAGCTTGATTGGAGCGTAGGGAAAGTATTAGAAACATTAAGGGAGTTGCATTTGGATGAAAACACGTATGTGATATTTACTTCTGATAATGGTCCTTGGAAGTTATTTAATGAACAAGGAGGTTCCTCGGGATTATTGTTTGGTGCTAAGGGAACAAGCTATGAAGGTGGAATGCGCGTTCCATTTATTGTATGGTCGCCTACTAATATTAAACCAAGGGTTGAGATGAAGATGGGTAGTACCTTAGATATATTGCCCACTCTTTGTAAAATAGCCAACATAGAAATTCCATCTCAAGTTAAATCAGATGGATATGATTTGAGTCCATTAATGGTGCAGAATAAAGATGTCAATCCAAGGAATGAGATGTTTTTCTACCATGCAACGGATTTATTTGCTGCTCGATTAGGCGATTATAAATTGTATTATTTGAAAAATAACCCCATAGGCTATCCAGAGAAAATTGAAAAATTAGAAAAACCAGTGCTTTTTAATCTATCTGTAGACCCTTCTGAGCAATATGATATATATGGTAAAAATGAAAACATTGTCAATGAAATAAATGAGATGGTTCGTAAGCATAAAGCTGGCATTATTTCTGTGAAAAGTAATCTTGAAGATTAATGAAAAAAAAGTTCTTCAAAATTGTTTTCAATTTTTTGATCATTGGATTCTTTGCATGCGATGGCTATGGCCAACAAGTTTGCTCAGATACTGCCAAAATAACTAGCTGTAGAGCAGGGATACCGAATAGAAAAACCGCTATTTTTCAGAAAATACCGGATTTAAATAAGTCAAAAGTTGAAAATGAAAAGAAGTTTGTAATTGATTTGTCAACTAAAAAGAGAATAACTTTAAAATAGTAGTGATTTAGATTTTTTAAGGAGAGAGACATGATGTCTCTCTTTTTGATGTCTAGACTTTATGTTTTGATTTTTGATTTCATTTCTAATTAAACAATGTCACATTTCGATCGAATACCCCACTCTAGCCACGTGTTCTGCTACCACCACCATAAAATAAAAAAATTACTCGCCCTGAGTGGTTTCCAGTTACCGTACGGTTTAAATAAACCCTACCCTATCGTATCTAAATCGGATCAAAACCAAACCATACTAATCTATTTATATTTTTTGATTTTTGAAACACATTAAAATCAGATGAAATAGAGTGGTATGGCTCGCTTATTTGCTACTCTACTTTTTGTGAATAATTTTATTTAAAATAAAATATTAAAATTAAAATTTAAATTCACATGAAGACCAAACACTCCTAAACGAAAAGTCCAATTAGTTTAACGACATACATTAAATAAATAATTATGTTTAATCTAATCTGAAAATGAAAAAAGTATTACCCTCAATAGTTACTATCTTTTTATTGATTACATCAGCGTCTTTCAATGCTGAAAAAAAAGGGAAGGAGATTGAACAACCCAATATCCTTTTCATTTTTGCTGACGATTGGGGTTATGGCGATTTAGGCTGCTATGGAAATACCGAAGTACAAACACCAAATCTCGACAAGCTTGCGTCTCAAGGAACACGATACACACAGTTTCATGTCACAAGCGGAGTTTGTTCTCCGAGCAGAACTTCAGTAATAACGGGTCACTTTCCGGCTCGGCATAGCGTGCATGGTCATTTTGCGGGAAATGAACCCAATGCTCAAAGAGGAATGCCCAACTGGTTAGATGAAAATTTACCTGTTTACCTCCCAAGTATGATGCAGAAAGCCGGGTATTCTACCGCACATTTTGGCAAATGGCATCTGGGCGGTGGTGGATTACCTCATGGAGATCTTTCTGCACCTGAACCAAAAAAATACGGATATGATGAAACTAGGGTTTGGAACGGAAATGGCCCCACCTGGAAAGGGGATCAACTTTGGCCAACAACCCGGTATATGGATAGTGATACCCTTTGGGCACGAAGTTCAAGCAGGATCGCTGTTGATGCCACCATCGATTTTTTAAAACGACACAAAGCAGAGAAGCCCATGTTTGTTAATCTGTGGCTGAAGGATCCGCATACACCACTATGGCCCAGCGATGAACAACGCAAACTTATTAAAGATAAGGGGCTTATTCTTGACAAAGAAACGTATTATTCAGTATTAGCTGATGCTGATTACCATATTGGTCGGTTAATGGCTGCCTTAACTGAATTGGGACTAGATAAAAATACCCTAGTTATTTTCAGCAGCGACAATGGGCCGGCAAATTATCCTCCGGCACGAATAGCCGGTTCTACTGCCGGGTTAAAAGGGCGTAAAGCCGACATTTTTGAGGGTGGTGTGAATGTCCCGTTTATTATACGATGGCCCGGACATGTGAATGCTGGAAAAGTCGATCATAGCAGTGTACTGTCGACAGTTGATTTATTGCCTACTTTTTGTGAATTGGCCCATCAGAAATTAGCCGCCGGTTATCAGCCAGACGGCGAGAGCATCGTTTCCATTTTTAACAACATTCCATTTAATCGCACCAAACCTTTGTTTTGGGAATGGCGATTTCCATACTCCGGAAACGACCCGAATAGAGCTGATAGTTGGGTTACGCTCGCCGTCCGTTATGGTGACTTCAAACTGTTAGCGGATGAAAAACGCGAACGTGTTGAGCTGTATGATATTGCAGATGATCAGTATGAGAAAAACAATCTTTCTTCGAAAAAAAGCGAAAAAGTAAACGAAATGCTTGGCATGTGGGATAAGTGGAAAAGTGAGTTGCCTGAATAGAAATTCAAACAGTATAATTTAATTAAAATATAAGTTCAAGTAATAAGTGTAATACCGGTAATATACTCCTTCGGGGAGTAGTGTAACTTAGCGAAACGGATCCATGAAGAGGGTTGAGCCAATAAAAAACCTTTACATTACTACATGAAAAAAGTATATTATCAGCTCACCCAAGACCAAAGGTAAAAATTAGAATTCTATTTAGCAGTGGGAAAAAGTGGACCGATAGAGGTTATTTATTAGGGAGTTTTTCCAAACAATTATTAACTAACAAAATGGAAACAAGAAAAAAAACAATCAGCCAAAGATTGCACAGAAAAAAAGAAATTATACATTCACAAAACACGAAACACTCCTTAAGGAAAAGTCCAATTAGTTTGACGACGTACAGGAATGTGTGAACCAAACGGGTGAACTTTTTAAAAATAACTCTTCACTTCTGGGGAGTTATTTTTAATTTAGGTCCATTATATTTATTTCTTACTCCAATCGTATGAAAAAATTAACTTATATGTTGGCCTTTCTGCCATTCATAGCGTTTAGCACATTAGCTCAAAATAAAACAAAGCCAAATGTGCTGTTTATCGCCATTGATGACCTTAAGCCTATGTTAGGATGTTATGGAGAAAGTCATGTGCATTCGCCCAACATCGATAAACTTGCTTTATCGGGTACCGTATTTTTATCAAATTACTGCCAACAAGCTGTTTGTGCACCGACAAGAGCGAGTTTACTCACGGGACAAAGGCCTGATTACACACAAATTTGGGATTTAAAAACACTAATTCGGGATAAAGTTCCTTACATATTGACATTGCCTCAGTATTTCCGCCAACAAGGTTATACGACATCCGGGATTGGAAAAGTATTTGATTCAAGGTCGGTGGATGAAAATTCGGATGAGGCTTCTTGGTCTATCCCCTACTTAAAACTAGATAAAGATGACTTTGCAAAAGGTTTTAATAAACCTTTCAACAATTATTATCAATCACAGGAACTTATTCAATTGATCGGCAGCTTCCGAGAGGAAGGAATAAAAAATGGACTAAAAGGAAAAGAATTAGAGGATTTTGTCAAAAATGGCCGCCGACCTCTTTACGAAGCAATCGATGTTCCTGATGACGCTTATATTGATGGGGCAAATACCTTAAAAGCAATCCAACAAATTAAAAAATTAAAAAAAGAAGGAAATCCATTTTTCATGGCAGTGGGTCTTACTAAACCCCATTTACCATTTGTTGCCCCGAAAAAATATTGGGACCGCTACGAAAGATCAATGCTAAAATTAGCCGAGTTTCAGTCCTTATCTGCAGGAACACCTGAATTTGCTTTTCAAGCGTCAAACGAGTTGGTCAATCAATATATTTTACCTTCTGGCGAGCGTATGCCAACTGGATATTCGCCTAAATCAGATGAATTACAGCGATTACTACTTCATGGTTATTATGCGAGTGTTAGTTATACGGATGCCCAAGTAGGCTTGCTTATTGATGCCCTAAAAGAACAAGGTCTAGATAAAAACACCATTATCGTACTCTGGGGAGATCATGGTTGGCATTTAGGTGACCATACGATGTGGGCGAAACATAGCAATTTTGAACAGGCTACAAGAGCTCCATTAATTTTCTCTGCGCCAGGTTTCAAAGGGGGCCAACAAGTAAAAGGAATTTCTGAGTTTGTTGACGTATTTCCTACACTGACTGAATTGGCCGGGCTTCAAATCCCAAATGGTTTAGCAGGAAAAAGTTTAGTTCCTGCCATGAAAAATCCTAGCCTACAAGTGAAAAGATTTGCTCAAAGTCAATATCCACGCATGAACGATAAAGCGATGGGCTATGCGATTAGGACTGACCAATTTAGAATGGTCACTTGGTTTAAAGGAGAGTTTCATACCTCAAAAATCAATTCAGATAATCCAGTAATAGGCATAGAACTTTATGACTATAAAAAAGATCCCCTCGAAAAAGAAAATTTGGCCTTGAAAGCTGAATATTCTAATGTTTTAAAACAACATCAGGAAATGTTAACCAACTTCTTAAAAACTCAAAATCAATCCAGATAACTGTACGTCGTCAAATTAAAGTGGACTTTTCCTTAAGGTATGTTTCGTGTTTTTGTGAATGTATAATTTCTTTTTTTCTGTGCAATCTTTGACTGTTTTTATTTTCTTGTTTAAATTTTGTTATTTAATAATTATTTGGAAATACTCCCTAAGAAATAGACTCTACCGGTCCACTTTAGTTTGACGACGTACAGTTGGAAATTACATATAAACAATAACCATACAACGGTTGTACAAAATGTTCATATAATTTTCCAAATGCTTGTTGATTACCTTCTCTTAAAGATTCCCAAAGCTTTAATTCATCAATTGAAATTTTCTTTAATTTAATTCTTTAATAATATCTTGATGACTTTATTTTTTAATCGATTTTCATTTTTCACTATATTGTTTTTAGCTTTTTATGTCAAAATTGCTGCCCAGCAAGCGTATTTCACTACGGGCTTTAAAGTCAGCGAGCTAAGTTCTTATCATGCAACCGTTTGGACTCGCTTGTGTGAAAAGGAAAAACCAAACCCGGTGATCCATCAGCGGCTTAATCAGGTTTTTAGACATCCGATTGACTTTGATGAAAACATGCCCATAGCTAAGATGGACGGCGCAGTTCTCGGAACAGCAGGTTGGGTTCGAATTACCTTAAAATCAGGCCCTTATGAAATTTCAAGTGGCTGGTTAGTAGCAAGCCAAGAAAAGGATTTTACCGTTTTCTATTCCTTTAAGGAGTTGAAACCTAATACGAAATATGAGGTTAAGCTGGAAGGGAAGTCGACTGAAAAGGGTTTAGTTCAGCAAATAGCAGGGAATTTCACCACGGCTCCAAGGATGAATGATAAAAAGGAATTGAACCTGACAACCTCTACCTGTCAATATTTTTGGAGCCACGATGATTCATTAAAAGGATTCCATACCTACAACAGCATGGCTCTTTTAAAACCAGATCTTTTTGTTCAAACAGGGGATTATGTGTATTATGACAAGCCCGGACCTATGGCCAATACGCCTGAAAAAGCACGTCATAAATGGCATGCCATGGACGCTTGGCCTTCTTTGAAATCATTTTTTCAATTTACGCCTGTATATATGTTGAAGGATGACCATGATTTATTGGCCGATGATGTGCATCCCGGCTCGGCTAATTTTGGCCAACTGACTATTTCTGAAGGCTTAAAAATTTGGCATGAAAATGTACCACTATCGGATAAACCCTATCGGACTTTGCGCTGGGGAAAAGATGTTCAGTTATGGTTTCTAGAGGGGCGAGAATATCGAAGCAATAACGATATGCCGGATGGGGCATCCAAAACAATATGGGGAATCGAGCAAAAAAATTGGCTCATTAACACCATGCAACAATCTGATGCGACCTATAAAATCATTTTTTCTCCTACGCCTATCGTAGGGCCTGATCGAGGTGCTAAGGCTGATAATCACTCAAATCTTGCCTTTAAAACAGAGGGAGATTGGGCGAGGAGATTGTTGTCGGGTCAAAAAGCGATTGTAGTCAACGGGGATCGGCATTGGCAATATGTTACTAAAGATGCTTTGACTGGCTTAATAGAGTTTGGTTCAGGACCTGTCAGTGACTTTCATGCGCAGGGTTGGCCGCCAGGTGAGAAAAGACCTGAGCATCAATTCCTTCGTGTGGCAGGTGGTTTTTTAGGTATTAAAATGGTTTATGAACAGCAAAAACCAATTCTTTACATGACTCATTATGACGCAATGGGGAAGAATTTGCACGAAGAAAGAATCAAAAAATAAGCATGCGTTTTCCATTTTAATTGGTTAATTTGAAAAAATATCTCGAAAAAATTTACGATTAATCGTATACCTAAAACCTATTATTGACATGAAAAAATTACTCATTGTGGCCATTTTGTTTTTGAGTTTCCACCAAATATCTCTGGCCAAAGAGCCCAAATTAAAAAAGATTTTTACAGGTAAAAACTTTGATGGTTGGAAACTACCTGAAGATTTAACTTGTTGGCGCGCCGAGAAAGGCATCCTCTACGTACGCAACAACGCGGCTAGAAAAGGAAGTAATTTATGGACGGAGAAGACGTATACTAATTTTATTTTCCAAGCAGATTATTTGTTAGGGGATGGGGTGGTTGATTCGGGTGTTTGGATGCGTTCAGAAAATGATCAAATACAAATAGGCATATCGGGTTCATTAAAACGAGACTTAACGGGCTCTCCTTATATTCCAAAACTTAGATATCCAGTAGAAGCGAAGGGCGTTTTGGAGTTAATCAAACCAAAGGATTGGAATACGATGAAAATTAAAATGGAGGGGAAAACCTATACTGTTTGGTTAAATGGCGTGGAAGTGATGACGTATACTTCTGAAACGATTCCAGCTTCAGGACCAGTGGGACTTCAATTGCACCCTGGGAATACCATGTCGATTCAATACCGTAACATCCGCTTGGCTGAGCTACCTTAACTATTTGTAAATCGTCAGCAAAAAGTGAACCGATAGATGTTATTTTTTACGATCTGGTTTAAATTTTAACAAACTAACATTTCGACCGAATACTCCTCTCTAGCCGTTCTGCTACCACCCCTTTAAATTTAAAGAAACCACTCGCCCTGAGTGGTTTCTAGTTACCGTACGTTTTTAAGGAAACCCTACCCTATCGAATCATAATCGTATTAAAACCAAACCATATTAATCTATTTTTATTTTTTGATTTTTGAAACACATTAAAATCCAATGAAATAGAGTGGTGTTTCTCGCTTGTTTACTACTCTCCTTTGAGTAAATTATTTTATTTAATATAAAACATTTAATTTCAAATCAAGTCCAAACACACCCAAAGGAAAAATCTACTTTAGTTTGACAACACATACTAATTTTCTCAATAAATATTTTTAACGAATATGAAATTTAAACTAACTTTTCAAATAAGCCTTTTGATGTTTTTTGTTTGCCAATTTTCTTTTGGCCAAAAAAACTTTAAAGCCGATGTCATTATTTATGGCGGTACGGCCTCAGCGGTTATGGCTGCCGTACAAGTTAAAAAGATGGGTAAATCAGTTATTGTCGTATCACCTGATAAACATTTGGGAGGGCTTTCATCTGGCGGTTTAGGATTTACAGATACAGGTAATAAGGGAGTAATAGGTGGACTTTCAAAAGAGTTTTATCAACGACTTTTTACCCATTATGACAGTGATAAGGCTTGGATTTGGCAAAAAAAGTCTGAATTTGGCAATAAAGGACAAAGTACTGTAGCCTTAGACGGAACTCTAAAAAGCATGTGGATATTTGAACCCCATGTAGCTGAAAATACTTTTGAGCAATTTGTAAAAGAGTACGAAATACACGTTTTACGAAATGAGTGGCTCGACCGATCTTCAAAAGGAACGGTAAAAAAAGAAGGAAAAATTGTTTCTTTTAAAACGTTAACCGGAAATATTTTTACCGGCAAAATGTTCATTGATGCTACATACGAAGGCGACCTCATGGCGGCGGCAGGCGTAAACTATCATGTTGGTCGTGAAGCCAATAGTGTTTATAATGAAAAATGGAATGGTGTACAAACGGAGGTTTTTCAGCACGGTCATTATTTCCAAACCAAAATTAGTCCATATAAAATTGCGGGGGATCCAAGCAGTGGTCTCTTGTCTGAAGTATCTACCGAACCTGCCGCAGCATACGGTTCAGGTGATAAAAAATTACAAGCCTATTGTTTTAGAATGTGCCTAAGCAATCACCCAGATAACCGCATCCCTTTTTCTAAACCCGAAGGCTATGATCCCGCCCGCTATGAGCTATTAGCACGTGTTTTTGCCGCGGGGTGGCGTGAAACTTTCAACAAATATGACCTTATTCCCAATCGGAAAACAGATACCAATAATCATGGCCCGTTTAGTACCGACTATATTGGTAAAAATTATGATTATCCCGAAGCTTCATACGAAAGGCGTAGAGAGATAATCAAAGACCACGAATTATACCAAAAAGGGTTAATGTATTTTATGCAAAATGACCCCAAAGTGCCTGCCGATGTACAAGATAAAATGAAACAATGGGGCTTGCCAAAAGATGAGTTTACCGATAATGGAGGTTGGCCTCACCAACTTTATATTAGAGAAGCTCGCCGAATGATTGGCGAATTTGTGATGACCGAAGCTGATGCCCTTGGCAAAACAAAAGTGCCAAATTCTGTGGGAATGGGGTCGTATTCATTAGACTCACACAATGCACAACGCTATGTGAAAAGTGATGGTTATGTACAAAACGAAGGAGATATTGGTGTGAAGCCCGATAAACCCTATTCTATAGCGTATGGCTCAATACTGCCTAAAGAAAAGGAATGCAGTAATTTGTTGGTTTCAGTTTGTATTTCAAGCTCGCACATAGCCTATGGTTCTATTCGAATGGAACCTGTTTTTATGATTTTGGGGCAATCTGCGGCTGCTGCGGCAGTTTTAGCGATCGAAAACAAAATGTCACCCCAACAATTACCCTATGAAAAATTACGTAAAGTACTTGTAGCGGGTAATCAGAAATTAGAATTGTAAATCACACCATAAATCTAAACCATGTCCATATTTCAAAAATCAATTACCGCAATTATCATTGTATTCTTCTGTGTTTATTCTACCAGCGCCCAACAGAAAAACTGTAAATCGTCAGCAAAAGTGGACCGATAAAGGTTATTTCTTGACTTCGTTTAAATTTAAACAAAGTTATATTTCACCTGAAAACCCCTCTCTTGCTATCAATCCTGCTACCACCCCCATAAAATAAAAGAAACCAATCGCCCTGAGTAGTTTCTAGTTACCGTACGGTTTAAGGAAACCCTATCGTATTTAAATCGGATCAAAACCAAACCAGATTAATCTATTTGCATTTTTTGATTTTTGAAACACATTACAATCGGTTGAAATAGATTGGTTTTACTCACTTATTTGCTGCACTATTTTTTAATAAATTATTTTATTTAAATAAAATAATTAAAATCAAATCAAGATCAAACACGCCTTAGAGAAAAGTCCAATTAGTTTGACGACGTACACTGATACCTATTTTACAAGAACTTACAGAAGCCTGGATAAGGGGACTGTAGAAAATAGAATTGGTGTTATTCGAAGATTTTTTCCGAAGAAAACAGACCTTTTGCTTATTACTAAAAATGATAGTAAACTTGTTGAAAGAAAATTAAATAACAGACCAGTAAGAAAATTTACCTATTTAATACCTAATCAAGTGCTACAACAAAAAACTGCACTTATTACTTGAACTTACAAAATAATGATCAATCTCAGAAAAGTATTTTTTTTAACCATGATGCTTGTATGCTGTTCAGGCATTGTTTTTTGTCAGGCTGTCATTAGCCCATTGAAATTAACCTATAAGCAGGTGGATACAGTGCGGCTGGGCCTGAAGATATTCTATCCTTCTGGGTACAAAAAGGGGGATCATCATCCAACCATGGTCTTCTTTTTTGGAGGTGGCTGGACAGGAGGTTCAATGGCACAGTTTGAGCCGCATGCATTGCATTTTGCTGCCAAAAACATGATCACTGTGCTGGTGGATTACCGGATAAAGAACAAGCACAATACCAGTCCTTTTGAATGTGTCAAGGATGCAAAATCAGCCATTCGGTATCTGCGTCAACATGCAGAAGCGTTAGGTATAGACGCAAACAAGATTGTCGCTTCAGGTGGTTCTGCTGGTGGGCATTTGGCTGCGGCATGTTTCACCAACGAATCCCTCAATGAATCAACTGACGATCTTACCATCAGTTCAAAACCCAATGCTTTGGTGCTTTTTAACCCGGTTATCGACAATGGCAAAGATGGATATGGTTTTGAAAGGATTGGTGAAGCATATATTACATTTTCACCCATCCATAATGTGAAGAAGGGATTTTCTCCAACCATTTTTTTTCTTGGAACAAATGATAAGCTCATACCAGTGAGTACAGCCCAAAATTTCAAGAAAAAAATAGAGGAAGTTGGCAGTAGGTGCGATTTGTTTTTGTTTGATAATCAGCCACATGGTTTTTTCAACAAGGAACCATTTTTGTCTGAAACAATTGCCAAGACAGATTCATTTCTTTTGTCGCTTAATTATATCAAATAGAATGTGAACTACTTTCTTTAATTCATATTGGCCTGAAACACAATAATAAGAATGCGTTAACGGGAGTGATTAATAAGGTTAGGGCGCTGGAGGAGGTCAATAGAATTTAATAAATAACATAGTTTGCTACCAATCGTGCTACCACTACCGTAAAATAAAAAAACCACTCGCCCTGAGTGGTTTCTGGTTACCGTATGGTTTATGAAAACCCTACCCTATCGTATCTTAATCGGATCAAAACCAAACCAGATTAATCTTTTCGTATTTTTTGATTTTTGAAACATATTAAAATTGAATGAAATAGACAGTTGTTGCTCACTTATTTGCTGCTCTATTTTTTAGAGAATTATTTTCTACTAAAATATGATAAATCAAAAAAATATTCTTGGTTCAATAAAAATAAATTCCATTTTCTTATGAACGTTTTGTAATCATGATTTGTAAAGTTAATTTCAAGCGTAATTTCAACGATTTCTTTATAATTAAATTTGATAATTAATAACTCTTTTTCTTCAACATATTCAAATAAGAAATTTTTACAACTTTCACATTTTATAAACTCGAAACCGTCTTGATAATTTCGAAATCCCACCTTCCTGATTCTAATATATTTCATTGGAATTAAATGAAAAATTTAGGTAAAAATAAATTACAATTTGAATTTACTTGTTAAATATTAATCCTAAACTTCATTTAAAATTCTTAATAAAGAAATGATATTAAATTGATTTAAATTCTATTTTGAAACCCAATGACCAACTTTAATTTAATAATTTTATAATAATAGCTAACATTAATGATTTCAAAATCAAACAGTCATTAAAGTTGTAATTCGTCAACAGAATTGTGCCGATATAGACGATTTTTTGACTTTCTTAAAATTTAAGCAAACCCACATTTCCCTTGAAATTCCCTCTCGTGCTACCCGATTTACTTCTACTCCCGTAAAAAATAAAAAAACCACTGTAAATCGTTAGCAAAAGTGGACCGATAAAGGTTATTTCTTGACTTCGTTTAAATTTAAACAAAGTTATATTTCACCTGAAAACCCCTCTCTTGCTACCAATCCTGCTACCACTACCGTAAAATAAAAAAACCAATCACCCTGAGTGGTTTCTAGTTACCGTACGGTTTAAGAAGACCCTACCCTATCGTATCTTAATCGGATCAAAACCAAGCCAGATTAATCTATTTGTATTTTTTGATTTTTGAAACACATTAGAATCGGATGAAATAGAGTGGTGTTGCTCACTTATTTGCTGCTCATTTAAAAAGGAATTTGTTTAAATTAAAATGAAACATTTAAATTTGTTTGCCGTCAGAAATTTTTAACATTAGAATCGGTTGAGTGATAATAGGTAATATTTTTCAGAATTAATTGAATCAATATAAATGGAAATTTTATATTTTTTCGTTGCATCTAGCTTATCGGGATTAATTGGGTTGAACTTAATTTTCCGCAAGGGTATTTTGGCATATAAATTATTAGGAATTTATTTATGTCTTTTTTGCTTTTTGATTTTCACCTCCTATTTCACTACTCATGAGCGCCTTCAAGATTATCCCGAAATAGATTTAATTCAATCACCCGCACATTTTTTATTTGGCCCAATACACTTTCTTTTTATCTATTTCACTTTAAACCCACATAATAAGTTTTCAAACTATTTTTGGTTATTGTTTATTCCTTTTGTACTTCATTTAGCTGAATTATTTGCCATTTACAATGAACCAATTTTTGATAAAATAAATGAGATTGAATTGTTTATGAGGCATAAGTCTTTGGCCAATTATCCAAATAAAATGCTTCTTATCCCAGCGTTCACAATGTCATGCATAAAAGTGGCTTTGACATTAATTTATCAGATAATTTCTTTGTGGCTGTTATTTAAATATATTCAGGTTAAAAAGAGAATTAATCTAAAAAATAAGATTTTGTTAAACTGGCTATTTTTAGTAAGTGTTTTAGGAATATTTTCTGTTTTTTTAAGTATTTTCTATTTAACTGGAATTATAAGTTTTAATAATTTTCCCTTTACATATTTTGATTTGCTTATGATATTACCCGCATTTTTTAATCTTGCCATTTTGATAACGAAACCGAATATTTTAAAAGTTAATAATTTCCAAAGGTTAGTGTTTGAATTATATGAAAATAGGCAAATAGGTAATTCTACTTATGTTAGCGGTTGTAATAATCAATTTGATTCTATTGCCCATCAACTTGAAGCATTTTTTATTTTAAAAAAGCCCTACTTAGATTCAAATTTAAGATTAGGTGTTATTGCAACTGAATTAAATGTTTCTAGTCGTGTATTGTCTCAAGTAATTCTGTACAAGTATGAAACAACTTATTCAAATTATATAAATTCTTGGAGGTTAAATTACATTACCGAACAACGAGCTTTGCACGAGGAATGGTCAAATTATTCATTTGATTTACTTGCTGAAATTTCAGGTTTTAGCTCAAGACAAAGTTTTTACAACGCGGTAAAAAAAATTCATGGAACTACACCCACTAAATTCTTAAAATCTTAGAATGAATTTTTGTCTAATTTTATCATTCAACATAAATTTTTACTGCAATCCAGATTTAAAATTTTAAGATTTAAGAAAAATAGTTTTCTTAATGTCTCACGAATTTGCCATTTATCTATATTCTTTTTTAAGCTCACTTAGTATAATCTTTGGTGGCAATTTTTTGATTCGATCTAATAATTTAATCGTTTCTAAAATTTTAGGAATTCATTTAATTATTGTTGGTTACTTGATTTTCGCTTCTTTTTTTCTGAGGCCAGAAAACATCTTAATTCAACCTCATATATTTCGAACGATTGCCCCTTTTCATTATGCCCTGCCACCCTTAAATTTTTTATTTTTTTGGTATTTATTTAATCCGAATGAGAGATTTAATAAATATCACTTTTTTTTATTCACCCCCTTTATTTTTCAGATTTTAGAATACACTCCATTTTACTTGAGTTCCAGAGATAATAAAATAAATGAGATAAAAAGGGTCATTTCCAAAGACAATTTTTTCGAATTCAATTATGACTTTATGTTGGTTAATCCCATTTATCATAATTATTTGAAGTTTCTTTTAGCTGTAATATTTTGCCTTTTTACGTTTGTATATTATGTAAGATTTAAAAAAGATAAGCGATATCAGAATTCATTTAAAAAACCGTTATTTAACTTTTTGGTTATTGGGCAATTAATTTTTCGAGTAGGTTTGATTTTGTATTCAACTTTTCTTTTTTTCTTTACTGAGCTAGGAAAAGTTAATTCTCCCAATTTTATACTTTTAGGAGAAATTTTTAATTGTTTTTATTTAGCCATTCATCCATATTTATTAGATAATAAGACTTTTTCAGAAGAGTTGAATTTACAAAGTGTGATCATTAAAGATAAATCTTTGATATCTAGGGAAATACGATTAAACTCTATAATTACAGAAATTGATAAATATTTTAAGGAATCCCAAGTATTTTTAAAATCTCGATTAACCATCAAAATGGTAGCGAAATTTACAGGATATTCTCATCTATTAATTAGTGAATCCATTAAATTCAAATATGGAATTAATTTTCGTGAATATTTAAATAAACATAGAATTTCATATTTTGAAGAATTACTCCTTAAACCTCAAATGTTATCAAAGTTCCCAATTGACATTCTAATAAAAGATTCAGGATTTGGCTCTCGCCAGAGTTTTTATACAGCTTTTAAAAAAGAAAAAGGGTGTAGTCCCAAGGAATATCTAAGTTCCTTAAATAGGTCATAATTTTTGTCCATTTTTTTACAAAATCTTTTTTTTTGACCAATTAAATCTGGTTTTCAAAATATTATTGAAAGTATTTTAATCATTCAATAACCTACGAAAATCAAATTTATTCACTGTCACCTTCAAAATCTATTCGTACGGGTTCACAATTAAACAGATTAATAAATTGTGTAAAAAAAGTAATAACCTATAAATTATTTATGAAAGTAAATTATCACCTTTTGCTTTTTTTATGTGCTTTTGGATTTCACATTTTCGCTCAGACTCCTTCAAACATTGGCTTTCAGTCCGGGAATTTGTCCTTTTGGGAACATATTAATGGTAGTTACAATGGTGGCGCTTCTATTTATGAAGGAGATTATACTGGCAGAACACCAAATAACCCGATTCCTTCCAAACTATCAACTTTAACGTCAAGTACTGCATTTGAAATTCTTACAGCAGATAATACTAATTCGGCTAGAGACGAAAGGGTTTCAACGCTTCCAAAAGTTCCTATAATCAACGGATATAGATATGCTAATGCAGTGAAATTAGGAAATAGCACATCGGGCGCTCAAGCTGATAAAATGACTTATCGCCTTACAGTACCTGCTGGCCTAAGTTCATATAATATTACCTATGCTTTTGCTATGGTATTGGACGATGCAGGACATACGGCAGACATCCAGCCAGCGTTTGTTGCGAACGTTCTTGATCTTTCAAGACCAGTTGGTCAACAGAAAATAACATGTGGATCCAAGGCTTACAATGCATCCACACCAGGTTTAATAACACTCGGATCTATTAAATACTCTAATTGGCAAGAGGTATCCTTTGATTTGTCTCAATATGGGGGTAAACAAATTGAAATCAATTTTCAGGCAATGGATTGTGCAGCTGGTGGTCACTATGGTTATGCCTATTTTACATTAAGAAGTGAAAATTTTTCTGGATTACTTTCTGGTCAATCGGTGATTTGTAATAATTCCGGAAATTTAACATATACTACACCGGCCATTGATGGAGCAACATATAATTGGACCGTTCCTGCTGGATGGACGGGAACTTCTACCACCAATAGTATTACTGTAAATCCAAATGGTAACTCAGGTACAATTAGTGTAACACCTTCTCAATCTTGTGGTAATATTTTTTCTAATAGCTTAAATGTAACTGTTGCAAATGGGGTACCGGCGGATCCCGGACCAATAACTGGAACTAACACCGTTTGTGCCAATGGCTCAGTGGGCTCATCTAATTTAAGTTACTCGATTGATGCGGTTCTCAATGCAACAGAGTACGAATGGACCCTGCCGACTGGTTGGACCATAATTGGGGGCTATGGAACTCGTAGCATTACAGTGAATTTAGCTAGTAATGCCTCATCAGGAACTATGAGCGTAAGGGCCAAAAATGCATGTGGATATAGTAATACCTCTTCTCGGACATTTACTGTATTAGCTTCACAACCAAGTGTGGGTGGAAGTATTTCTCCTAGCAATGTCGCCTTATCATGTCCTCAGAGCAATACCCTTACACTCTCAGGAGTAACCGGCACGGTTACCCAATGGGAATCCTCTACCGATGGAGGATTTTCTTGGTCAGAGGTAAGTAGTTCTGCTGGATTGAGTTCCCTCAGTGTTAGTCCTAGTACTTCTACATTTTACAGGGCCGTCCTAACCAATGGTTCATGTCCAAGCGCAGTTTCTACTAATTCTCTAATTAATGTAAAATCCCCACCTAATATAGTCACTCAACCTTTCGATAAATCAATCTGTTCTGGAACTGCCACCACCTTTTCTGTCGTGGCCTCAGGTGATGATTTAAGCTATCAATGGTTTGTTTCTACTGACGGAGGAAGTACTTTTACAGCTATATCTAATGGGGGGGTATACTCTGGGGCTACATTGGCCACGCTTAGCCTTAGCTCTGGAATTAATAATACCTATAATAATTATAAATATCGCGTCAAGGTAACAAGCACCTGTGATAATATTGGAATTACTAGCAATACAGTAGGACTATATATTTATACTTCAGCCAATGTAAACATTACTTCACAGCCGGCAAGTGTAACAGTTACTCAAGGTTCTACCACCACCCTACGTGTAGTTGCTGAAGGGCCTGGGTTGTCATATCAATGGAAATCGTCCTCAGATAATGTAAACTTTACTAATGTTTCAGGAGCCAACAATGATACTTATACGCCTCCCACCAGTAGTACGGGATACTCATATTATACAGTGACAGTAAGCTCAAGCAGCTGTTCAGGTTCAGCAAATCAAACTAGTAATACCGCTACCCTTTTGGTCAGGTTATTTAATCAAAATCCAGTTGGTGTGAACGATAATAATACTGGGCCAGAAGATTCTAATTCAATTATAGGAAATGTGTTATCGAATGATTCTGATCCAACAGGTGATACATTAACAGTGACTCAATTTGTAGTGGCAGGATTAAGTGGCAATTTTACAGCTAGTCAAACTGCAACTATTGCTAATGTAGGGACTTTGCAAATCAATGACAATGGTAGTTATATATTCATTCCTTTAGCTAATTATAACGGCATTGCTCCTACAGTGACTTATACTATTAGCGATGGAAATGGAGGAACAACTACTGCAAGTTTAATTATTACCATTTCACCAGTTAATGATAATCCACTTGCGGTTAATGACACTAAATCTATAAATGAAGACGCAAGTAGTGCTACAGGAAATGTGTTGACTAATGATTCAGATGTAGATGGAGATGCATTATCAGTGACTCAATTTGTGATTGCTGGCTTAAATGGTACATTTACTGCAGGTCAAACGGCAACAATTGCAGGCGTCGGTACCTTACAAATTAACGCCAATGGTAGTTATACGTTTGTTCCAACTGCCAACTATAATGGTTCAGCTCCCACGGTTACGTACAGCATTAGCGATGGCAATGGGGGAACAGCTACAGCTACGCTGATTATCAGAACGGATTCAGTAAACGATATACCAATTGCAGTTAATGACACAAAATCGGTAAATGAAGATGCAAGTAGTGCTACAGGAAATGTGTTGACTAATGATTCAGATGTAGATGGAGATGTATTATCGGTGACCCAATTTGTAGTGGCAGGCTTAAATAATACATATACTCCAGGTCAAACAGTAACTGTTTCTGGTGTCGGTACCTTACAAATTAACGCAAATGGTAATTATACATTTGTCCCAGCTGCCAATTATAACGGTATTGCTCCAACAGTAACGTATACAATAACTGATGGCTTTGGAGGTACTGGTTCGGCAACATTAATTATAACCGTATCATCAATAAACGACATACCGCTTGCGGTGAATGACAATTTCCAGTTAGATGGATATAATTCTTTCACAAATAATGTGTTGACAAATGATTCAGATTCAGATGGAGATGCATTAGCGGTAACTCAATTTATTGTGGCAGGTTTAAGTGGTACATTTAACGCAGGTCAAACGGCTAACATTCCCAATGTTGGAACCCTGGTAATTAATACTAATGGAACATTTATTTTTAATCCACTTACGACCTTTGGCGGCAATGTACCAAATGTTACTTACACTGTGGCGGATACAAATAATGGGTCAGCAACAGCAATATTAGCCATCGTACTACTTTCTGACATAGATGGAGATGGAACACCAGATTATCTTGATCCGGACCCTAATGACGGATGTATTTGGGATCCTGCTCAACGTAGTATGCAAACATCGATCGCTTGGAATAATTACGATTGCGATGGCGACGGCAATCCCAACGGAACGGATCCAAGTCCATTGGATTTCTGCGTAGGAGGATTAGCCGGGGCAGTACCAGCGATAAGTACGCCGCAATACAAATTCTTCCAAAATGCAGATTGCGATTACGATGGCATCTCGAATAGTTTTGAGTGCTTTGGTGGCGGGCCGACATGCCAAGATTTTGATGGTGATGGTATTCCAAATTACTTGGATGAGGATTCAGATGGCGACGGCATTAATGATAGCTACGAGAAAAATCGCGATTCAGATGGCGATGGCGATGCAGATTATTTGGACTTAGATTCTGACAATGATGGAATCCCAGATAAGCGCGAGTACATCGGCGATATGGATGGCGACGGCATACCAAACTACCTAGATAAAGATTCCGACGGGGACGGTATTTTAGATAGTGCCGAAGGAAATGCCAAATTCCGCGCCGCTACCGATGCGAATGCAGACGGAATCGTGGATTGTGCAACGATCGATACGAATGGAAACGGAATCGGCGATTGTGTTGAGGGAACAGGGGCATTGGAAATACCAGATACCGACAAAGATGGCACACCAGACTTCCTAGATTTAGATGCGGACGGCGACGGAATTCCAGATTCAGTTGAATTAACCAATGATCCCGATGGAGATAAGTTGCCAAATTACCGCGATCTAGATTCGGACGGCGACTGGTTAGCTGACGGCATCGAAGGGTTGGCAGATACCGATAAAGACGGAATGCCAAATTACCTAGATCTTGACTCCGACGGTGATACAATTCCGGACAGTTGGGAAGGTGCGGATCGCTGCCCAAGCTGTACCAACTTGCAAGATGATCAAGGTGACGGCTTCGATGACCGCAAGCAATTTGTGAATCCATTACCGATCGATACCGACGCCGACGGAACTCCAGATTATTTGGATTTAGATTCTGATAATGATAGCATCCCAGATCGCGTTGAGTTGGGTGCAGATCCAGATAGCGATGGCCGGCCAAACTTCCGGGATGTGGACTCAGATAATGACGGCATTCCAGATAGCGTGGAGGCAGGTAAAGACCCGAATAATCCAGTGGATACTGATGGGGATGGAAAGCCCGATTACCAAGACACGGATTCAGATAATGACGGATTGCCAGATAGCGTGGAAGCAGGCAAAGATCCGTTGAAACCAGTGGACACCGACGGGGATAGCAAGCCGGATTACCAAGATACCGACTCGGATAATGACGGTCTTCCAGATTTTGTGGAGGCAGGTAAGGACCCAACGAAACCCGTTGACACCGACGGCGATGGTAAGCCGGATCATTTGGAAACAGACTCCGATAACGATGGTATTCCGGACAGCGTGGAAGCAGGCAAAGATCCGTTGAAACCAGTGGACACAGACGGTGACGGCAAGCCGGATTACCAAGATACCGACTCGGATAATGACGGTCTTCCAGATTTTGTGGAGGCAGGGAAGGACCCAACGAAACCTGTGGACACCGACGGTGATGGCAAGCCAGATTACCTGGATACCGACTCGGATAATGATGGCATCCCGGATACCCTCGAGGCTGGAAGCGATCCGTTAAAGCCTGTTGACACAGACGGCGACGGCAAGCCAGATTATCAAGATACCGATTCCGACAATGATGGCATTCCAGACGCTGTGGAGGTGGGTAAAGATCCGTTGAATCCGGTGGACACCGACAAAGATGGCAAGCCAGATTACTTGGATACCGATTCCGATAATGATGGTATTCCAGACAGCGTCGAAGCGGGCAAAGACCCAGCGATTCCGGTGGATACGGACAAAGATGGCAAGCCGGACTACTTAGATACCGACTCGGATAATGATGGTATTTCAGATACGGTTGAAGCAGGCAAAGATCCAACCAAACCAGTTGACACAGATGGTGATGGTAAACTGGATTATCAGGATACAGACTCAGATAATGATAGCATCCCCGATACCGTGGAGGCAGGACCAAATCCGAATAAACCGATCGATACCGATGGGGATGGCAAGCCGGATTACCAAGATACGGACTCCGATAATGATGGCATTCCAGACGCAGTTGAGGCGGGTAAAGATCCGTCGAAACCGGTCGATACGGATGGGGATGGAATGCCAGATTACCGCGATTTGGATTCCGATAATGATGGATATAGCGATGCGTATGAGGCAGGTCCAGATAAGAATAATCCGGTGGATACCGACAAAGATGGCAAGCCAGATTATCAAGATATTGATTCAGATGGTGATGGCATTGAGGACAAGTTGGAGGATGACGTGAATTACGGTGCGCTACCAGATTGTGATAAAGATGGTATTGAAAACCGATTGGATCCGGATGATTGCGCGGACTTTGCACCGCAAGGTATTTCGCCAAACGGGGATGGTTTGAATGACGTCTTAATCATTCCAGGAATCCTGCGGCGTCAGCCAAACAGGTTGACCATCTTTAGCCGGTGGGGCAATGTGGTTTATGAAACCGAGAACTATAAAAATGACTGGGGCGGCAAAACGGACCGTGCATTCAGCCTCTTGGAAGATGACCAATTATTGCCTGATGGAACGTATTATTATGTGATTGATTACCGCGGCAAATGGCCGGATATCGGGCAGTATGTGTATATCAATCGGTTAGCAAAATAGTCAGTCCAAAGTCCGGAGTCCGAAGGAAATTTGGGCTCTAGACATTGGATATGATACATGTTAGAAGAGAAAAGATTCCTCCGGACTAATGACTTCGGACTAAAGTTTATTTAAATGAAAAACATTACCCAACTCGCCTTAGGCATCCTGTTTTTGCTGATTTGTTCAGTGGAAATTGCGCATGCCCAAATAGAGCCGCAGTACAATTTGTATCGCTTAAATCCGCAGGTTTATAATCCGATGACGGCGGGAAGTCGGGGCGATACGAGTGAGGTTTTTGTCATGTATCGCCAGCAGTGGCTGGGGATTCAGGGCGCGCCCCAAACGTTCTTCTTTAATGGAAATTTTAAGTGGAAGGAGCGTCGCGGGATTGGAGTCAATGCAATGTTGGACCAGTTAGGCCCTGTCAAAATGACGACCTTTTCTGGAGATTTTGCGTACCATACGCGCTTATCAGAAAAGTGGATTTTGTCTGGGGGTATCCGTTTGGGATTGGCGAATGTGGCGTTGAATTTTACCGGTTTGGCCTTAACAAATCAAGGGGATCCGCTCTTTAATGCGGATCGGTCAACGGGCTTAAAATTCAATACGGGTTGGGGTGTAAAGATCAGTAAGCAGGATGGATTTTTTGTGAGTTTTGCGATGCCAAGGATCATTAAATATGATTTTGGTGAGCTTTCGGGAGGCTATAAAGATGCAACCTACATGTATACGATGGTAGGAACGAAACTTGAGTTAAGCGATGATCTTACCTTATATCCGAATGCCATGGCACGCCTTGCAACCGACGTTCCATTAAGTTGGGATGTTCAATTAATGGCGAATCTTCGCGGAAAGTTAGATGCTGGATTGAATTACCGGCACCAGGAAAGTATCGGTATTCGCTTGGGCTTGCAGGCGAGTAAGAAGTTTTATTTGGGTTATGTCTATGAAATGCCAATGGGAGAGGTGTCCAAAATTAGTAACCAAACGCACGAATTTGCACTCCGATTTTTTATTTTGAAGGATAAGAAGGAAACTACTTCAAATGAGAGATTAAAAATTGGAAAAGATAATTTAAAAAGTCAATGAATTAGGGTGGACGAACAGGATGCTTCACTAAAAACTTATTATCAAAAGGTATAAATAATAATGTTAAATTATTAGCTATGAAAGTCATCCGATTACGTAGGCCAAGTAAACACTATGTAAGTTTTGATTTTTTATCCGTTCAAGATCTTAAAGGCTTAACTTTTACGGCTGAAAAAGATGTAATACACTTAAATATTGATCATAAGAAACGTGGCAACTTACATTTCACCACGCATAAAGGAACTATCGAAGATTTACAATTATTAAATTTTCGGTGGAAGCAATTTCAAACTAATGAGGCTATTTTTTTTGATTTAGCATGGTTTGAACCTAGCGCAAAATAAAGGATATTTTTTAGAACAAGGAGTTATAAAAAGCCGCGGATATTTTATCTGTGGCTTTTTTGTTTTTTAGGTTTACTATTCCAGCTTTAGGTCTATTAAATTTAAAAAATATTATATATGAAAAAACAATATTACCCTCAGATTACAATCAGGGCTAAAATCAAAGATTACAGCGTTTGTTGACCATGATTATAAGCGGCCACAAATACATTGAAAGCTATGAAATTTACATCAAAATAAATAAACGAAATGTCCTGAAGGCGATGATTGAGAAAGTAAATCAGAGGTCAATAGAATTCAATAAATAACAAAGTTTGCTACCACTCCTGCTACCACCCCCGTAAAATAAAAGAAACCACTCGCCCTGAGTGGTTTCTGGTAGTCCGTACGGGAATCGAACCCGTGTTTCATCCGTGAAAGGGACGTGTCCTAACCCCTAGACGAACGGACCATTATTTATTTTGGTGGCACAAAGGTAGAATTTTCCCTTTTAAATCCAAACACCTCGTTTATAAATAGCTTATTTTTTTCTGATTAATTTTCGCTATTTTAGCCTAATCATTGAAACTGAACCCCTTATGGCCAACGTAAAACCCTATTCCCGCTTGACCGATTTTGATGTTGACCTTTTCTTACATGGCAAGCACACACGGCTTTACGAAAAACTAGGTGCCTTCGAAATCGAACACGAAGGAGAAATAGGTACATTCTTCGCCGTTTGGGCACCCAATGCCGAATCCGTTCAGGTGATAGGCAATTTTAATTTTTGGGATAAATTTTCTCACCCACTCATGAAACGCTGGGATGCCTCCGGTATTTGGGAAGGCTTTATTCCCGGCATACGCAACGGAGAAACCTATAAATACGGCATCCAAGCACGCTCCGGTGAATACCTCGAGAAATTAGATCCCATGGGTCTCTACTGCGAAACACCACCCAAAACCGCCTCCATCGTTTGGTCCACCTTCAAGGAATGGAAAGACTCCCCTTGGATGCAAACACGTAACACAAAAAACGCGCTGAACGCTCCCATGTCCATCTACGAGGTGCACCTCGGATCATGGCAAAAAACGCTAGATAATGAGTTTTTGAGCTATGCCGACTTCGCAGTCAAATTAGTCGGCTATGTCAAAGAAATGAATTTCACCCACGTGGAATTTATGCCCGTGATGGAATACCCCTACGATCCGTCATGGGGATACCAAATTACCGGATATTTTGCGCCAACCTCACGTTTTGGAGACCCACAAGGGTTCATGCAACTCGTTGACGCATTCCACCAAGCCGGAATCGGAGTCATCTTAGACTGGGTTCCCTCCCACTTTCCCGGTGACGCACACGGCCTTAAAGATTTCGATGGCACTCCCATCTACGAACATCCAGATCCTAAAAAAGGCTACCACCCCGACTGGAAATCCCATATCTTCGACTACGGCCGTACCGAAGTACGCAGCTTCCTACTATCAAACGCAGCTTTTTGGCTCGACCGCTACCACATCGATGGCCTACGCGTAGATGCCGTAGCCTCCATGCTTTACCTCGACTATTCACGCAACGACGGCGAATGGGAACCCAATGAATTTGGCGGAAACCAAAACCTCGATACCATCTCGTTCTTGCAAGACCTCAACGTACACATGTACGGTGAATTCCCCGATATTCAAATCATTGCAGAAGAATCTACCTCCTTTAACGGTGTCACCAAACCAGTCTTCATGGGCGGACTAGGTTTTGGCCAAAAATGGATGATGGGCTGGATGAACGACACCCTACGCTTCTTCCAAAAAGATCCGATTCACCGCCAACATCACCTGAATGACCTGACGTTCTCGTTGATCTACGCCTTTACCGAAAATTTCTGCCTGCCCCTCTCCCACGACGAGGTCGTGTACGGCAAGCAATCACTATTGAATAAAATGCCTGGAGATGAATGGCAGCAATTTGCCAACCTGCGTCTCTTGTTCTCCGAACAATTCACCCATCCGGGAACTAAATTGATCTTTCAAGGAGGGGAATTTGGCCAGCGCGAAGAGTGGAATCACAGCGTGAGTTTAGACTGGCATTTAACGGAATATGCACCGCATAAGGGCATTCAAGAGACCATGAAGGCGCTCAATGCATTATACCGCGATGAGCCTGCGTTACACGTGAAGCAATTCTCACACGAAACGTTTGAGTGGCTGGAGTCCAACGACCAAGGCAATTCCGTCATCAGTTTTGTCCGTAAAGGCGAAACTGCCAAACAACAATTAATCGTCATTCTCAACCTCACTCCCGCTCCACGCGAAGATTACCGCATCGGTGTTCCCCTACCTGGGGTTTGGAAAGTGGTGTTTAATTCAGATAAAGGCCTATTTGGTGGGTCCGACTACCCTACGAAAGGCGCCGTGATGACCGAAGAGTACGGTTGGCACGGAAAAGCATTCTCCATCGCCATCAACCTTCCTCCCCTTTCTTGCCTCATCTTGAAAGCCTAAAACGAACTAGGCGGAAACAATAAAGACTCAGAAAAATTCCGAGCCTTTATTCAATCCGCCTAAGTAGTATCTATATGATTTAGCGCTTTAAGCGCTGATTCAAATCAAAATTGTACACAAAAATACTACTATATTTCAATTTTTGAAATAATATCGGGAAAATTTATACTATTCGAATAATTAATGTTTTTTGGCCAAGATATCTTCCATGTCGGAAAGCTCAACTTCCAGCGCCTTCGTAGATATCGTAATTTCCCATGCACTGAGCATGAGCGCGACACACATGCCCACTAAAGCTGTCCCAAAGAACCAATGAGAAACCAATTGCATTTCAAAAAAGATAAAAAACATACAAACCACGCTCAGAATTAAACTAATAATGGCAATGATCTGCATATTCTGAATCAATTTCATGCGAAGACGTAAATTTTGAATTTGCTTTAAAATAGACTCATCTGGGTTTTGTTGGAACTTTTCATGCAAACCACGAATCAACGAGGCCATCGACATAAAACGATTCGTAAATGCAATCATCAATAACGAAACTGTTGAAAACAATAATGCCGGGGTACCGATTCCTAATTCCATTTTATTTGATATAATATGCGTCTAAATGCATCGCCATTTCTTCCTGTAGTTTCTGGGCTTCCCGCTTCGCATCTACGGCTGGATTGTCACCCGCATAAATAATGCCGCGGGAAGAATTGACTAATAAGCCCACACGCGAATTCATGGCATATTTAGCCACATCTTCCAAACTCCCCCCCTGTGCACCCACACCTGGAACTAAAAAGAAATTATCAGGTGCTACTTCACGAACTTTTAGTAAGAAATCTGAGCGCGTTGCCCCTATCACAAACATTAATTCCTCCGGAGAAGCCCACGTCTGTGCCAAGCGCATCACGCGCTCATACATGGGAATGTAATCCTCTGACTTCGTCATTTGGAAATCATGACTACCCGGATTCGACGTTAAGGCTAATAAAATAACCCATTTTTCCTCGAAACGAAGAAAAGGCTCCACCGAATCATGTCCCATGTAGGGAGCAACGGTAATCGAATCAAAATTCAAGCCACTCAATGCAGGATCGAAAAACGTTTGCGCATACATGTAAGCCGTATTACCAATGTCCCCACGCTTTGCATCTGCAATCGTAAAGACATCTTTCGGCATATATTCCATTGTTTTCTGTAAACTTTCCCAACCCTTCGGTCCCAAGGCCTCATAAAAAGCGATGTTGGGCTTATAGGCCACCGCATAATCAGCCGTTGCATCAATGACCGCCTGATTGAAGGCAAACACAGGATCTGACTCTTGCTTAAATTTGGAAGGAATTAACCGTGGATCCGTATCTAAACCCACACACAAAAAAGATCGCTTGCGTTCTATCTGATTGACTAATTCTTGTGAATTCATACGGAATTGGGAAATAGAAATTGGTTTACTGCGTAAATATCAATAATTTTGGCACAAATTAAGGGCTTTCCTTGCCATTATCAAACTTAAGGAATTTTAATTCTATGCAATTTATCAACCACCCATTCGCAGGCGTCATTGAATGTATTCCGACCAAATTTCACGATGATCGCGGCTTTTTTTACGAGTCATATAATCAAAAGCGTTTTGCCGCAAACGGCATTCCAGAAAATTTTGTTCAGGATAATTTCTCATTTTCAACGCCGGGTGTTTTGCGTGGACTACATTTTCAAAAAGATCCCCATGCGCAAGGAAAATTAGTGCGCTGCATGACCGGAAAAGTCAAAGATGTTATTGTGGACCTACGTAAAAGCTCACCCACCTACGGACAGCACGCTTCCTTCATTCTAGACGCAGATCAAGGTAATATGCTCTATGTCCCCGTTGGCTTTGCACACGGATTCGTAGCCTTAGAAGAAACGATTTTTGTCTATAAGTGTACCGCATTTTGGAATAAAGAAGCGGAATCCGGCTTGCGCTGGAATGACCCAAGCTTACAAATTTCATGGGGAATCGATCACCCCATCGTTGCAGAAAAAGACCAAATCTTACCCCTATTTGACCCAAACGAAGTGATATTTAATTAATTTTCATACCTTTGTACCAATGACTCGCAAGCTGATTTTATCAAGCCCATTATTGGAGATAACCATATCCAGGTTATGCCAAGAGCTCATTGAGAATCAAATCAAAGATGTTGAAACCGTTATTTTAGGACTACAACCACGCGGAATCTATTTCGCAGAACGCATCGCCGCTGAACTTGGAAAGCAATTAAATATACCGCATAACGTGGGTAGACTAGACGCAACCTTCTACCGCGACGACTACCGTAGACGCGATACCATCGCCCCTAATTCAACGGACATTTCCTTCTTGATTGAAAATAAACGCGTCATTTTAGTGGATGACGTACTGGCGACTGGCCGTATGGTTCGTGCGGCACTCGATGCGATGAATTCATTCGGTAGACCCGCAAAAGTTGAACTTTGCGTACTAATTGACCGTATTTACAACCGAGACCTGCCCATTAATGCAGACTATGTAGGGAAAGCGGTGAACACACTGCCTACGGAAAAAGTACTTGTGGAATGGCAAGAACAAGGCCATGAAGCAGATAAAATTTGGTTAATCACCCAATAAAAATATGTTGAAATCGCCACACTTGTTAGGGATCAAAGATTTAGACGAAGCGTCTATCCACTTAATCGTTAAAACGGCCAAAGAATTTAAAGAGGTTCTCAACCGACCGATTAAAAAAGTTCCTTCCCTACGTGACGTCACCATTGCCAATGTATTTTTTGAAAACTCAACCCGTACCAGACTCTCCTTCGAATTAGCCGAAAAACGCCTCTCAGCAGATACCATTAATTTCTCAGCCTCTGGAAGCTCTGTTAAAAAAGGAGAAACGTTACTTGATACGGTCAACAACATTCTAGCCATGAAGGTCGACATGATCGTTATGCGCCATGCAAGCCCAGGTGCTCCGCATTATTTGGCCAAACATATCAAAGCCAATATTATCAATGCGGGCGACGGAACCCACGAACATCCCACGCAAGCCTTATTGGACACCTATTCACTTCGCGAAAAATTAGGTGACCTAAACGGCAAAAACATAGCGATTATCGGTGACATCTTGCACTCCCGAGTAGCCCTTTCGAATATCTACGCACTGAAGAAACAAGGTGCGAATGTCCGCCTGTGCGGTCCGAGCACGCTGATTCCCAAGCATATTCAATCCCTAGGAGTTGAAGTGTCTCATGATGTGAAAAGTACGTTACAATGGTGCGATGCTGCGAATGTACTGCGGATACAGTTGGAGCGCCAACAAATCAAATACTTTCCAAGTCTTCGTGAATATTCCCAATTCTTTGGAATCACTCGCCAAATGTTGGAAGAACTCCCCAAAGAAATTGTCTTAATGCACCCAGGCCCGATCAATCGCGGGGTAGAGTTAAGTTCAGATGCGGCAGATTCTCCACACTCAATCATCCTAGATCAGGTAGAAAATGGAGTGGCCGTGCGTATGGCAGTTCTTTATCTACTCGCTTCGCGCGCTTAAAATTCAGTTTACGTACTAAACAAAGGCCTACTAAACCGGGATTTTTACCCCAAAGCTGTTATCAACACGACCTGGTGTTAGGATAATAAGTTCGTTGACATATTGCATCATGCAAGAAAAATGAGCGATTGGCCATAATTTTAATTAATTTTGAAATCTTTTGCGGTTTAAAGCTCTTTATGAATTCAATTAAAATCCAAACATTGCCCAACGGGATTACGTTGGTACATCGCCAAGTCATGCATACCGAGATCTCGCATCTTGGGATTATGCTCGATATCGGCAGTCGAGATGAGGAGAAAAACGAGGAAGGGCTAGCGCATTTCTGGGAGCATTTGGCATTCAAAGGCACAGAAAAGAAGAATAACATGCAGATTATCAACCGCTTAGAAATCATCGGCGGGGAGTTAAATGCCTATACCACGAAAGAGAAAATCTGTTTTCATGCGTCCGTACTGAGCCCTTATTTTGAGCGGGCCTTGGAGTTAGTTACGGATATCACCTTTCATTCTATTTTTCCGGCGAAGGAATTGGAGAAGGAACGTAGCGTGATTTTGGAGGAGATGTCCATGTATTTCGAAGCGCCCGAAGATGCCATTCAGGACGATTTCGATGAATTATTATTTCCAAATCATTCCCTAGGGATCAATATTTTAGGAACGCAAGAGACGGTCAATTCCTTCAAGCAATCAGATTTAAATGCCTTTATTGCTAGGAATATGGATACCAGTCGGATCGTTATTTCGTCCATCGGAAAGCATCCGCATGACAAAGTATTCAAATGGGCGGAGAAACATTTAGGTCAAATTCCGGCGCAGCGCAACCAAGTCAAGCGGGTGCAACCACCTGCGATGATCCCGCTGGAACGGATAACGAAACGCGGCTTGAATCAATCGCATGTGGCGCTGGGCCAACAGTCCTATGCGATTAAGCATCCGGATCGATTGGCGTTTTTTATGTTGATTAATTTGTTGGGCGGGCCGTCCATGAATTCCTTATTGAACGTGTCCATTCGGGAGAAAAGGGGCTTAGTGTATTCCATTGAGGCGAATTTCACGTCGTATGTAGATTCCGGATTTTGGGCAATATATTTTGGCACCGAGTCAAATCAAGTAGCCAAGTCGATTAAATTGATTCATAAAGAATTCGAAAAATTGCAAGATCGCATCTTGAGTCCAGCGCAATTGCTAAAGATTAAATCCCAACTGAAAGGCCAAATGGCGATGGCCGAAGAAAGCAACCTCAATTTCATGTTGATGATGGCCAAAAGCCTCCTAGACCGCGAAAAAATTGAGACACTCGAAGAAATATTTGAGCAAATTGATTTGGTTACGGCGGATAAAATGCAGCAGATGGCGCGCGAGATGTTGAATCCGGCGGACCTAAGTGTATTGATTTTTGAACCTTAAACGCGGTGCATCTTTACCTTCATATTCCGTTTTGCCACCAAGCATGTCATTATTGTGACTTCCATTTCTCCACGCGCCTCGCGGGAAAAGAGTCGGTGGTGCAGGCGATACAACAGGAATTAAACTTACAAAAAAACTACCTAGCGGGTGAGCCGTTGGCCACCATCTATTTTGGTGGCGGCACGCCTTCCCTACTCAATCCTTCCGAATTAAACCAAATTTTAGGGACCATTCGGGATCATTTTTCCGTGGAACCCGATGCCGAAATTACGCTAGAAGCGAATCCGGAGGATTTAACACCGGATTATTTACGGGCGATTCAGTCACTAGGAATAAACCGACTAAGCATTGGGATTCAATCGTTTCAGGATCGAAATTTGACATTTTTGAATCGGAATCATGATGTTTCACAGGCGAAAAAAGCCATTCGTGACGCCCAGTCGATTGGCCTTACGAATATTAGCATTGATTTAATTTACGGATTGCCGGAAAATTCATTGGTAGATTTGGAACAAGACATCCTTCTCGCTGTCGAAACGGGTGTCAACCACATTTCGGCGTATAGTTTGACCGTTGAACCAAAGACGGTTTTTGGCCATCAAAAGAAGCAAGGAAGCTTTCCTGAGGTATCGGACGCGCACATGGCTACGTGCTTTGAATTGACGCATGACTTGCTTGAAAAACAGGGGTTTGAGGCGTATGAAACGTCGAATTTTGCCAAAAATGGCCATTTTTCACGGCACAATACCTCGTATTGGAATCAGGAAAGTTACTTGGGTATCGGCCCGGCGGCACATAGTTTCAATCAGGGGAGTCGGCAATGGAATGTTTCTAATAACGCAACCTATGTCAAGCAAATAACGCAAGGAATTATCCCCGCAGAAATCGAAATACTAAGTCCTGCAGATCAATTGAACGAACTGATGCTAACCAAATTCCGCACCAAAGCCGGGGTTTCAATCGATCGATTGACCGAAAAATTTACGGCGGCGGGAAGTTCATTTCCGGAAAAAAAATTTAACCGTTGGGTTGAAGAAGGCCTAGTGGAGATGGTTGATGGACATATTCGATTGATTGGTGATGGGAAATTGATCGCGGATCGACTTGCGTCTGAATTATTTGTCTTAGACGTTAGACGCTAGACGTTAGACGCTAGACGTTGGACGTCAGACATTCAACTCCGGACTTATTCCCTTCGGACTTACGCATTTCTTTCGTAATTTCGCACACCCAATCCTTTGTCCATGGCTAAACGCGTAGATCTATCCAATACCCCCCGAACCAGCACGCGTGGTTCTAAGTTCAGTCGCATGAAATCAAGCGATTCACCGAAAGCGGGCTGGACATTTAAACGGGTACTGGGACGCATAGGACGCTACTTTTTGTACCTGTGGATCTCTACGATTGTGGCTGTTGTCCTCTTCAAATTTGTTCCTGTCTACTTCACCCCGACCATGGCGGCACGAAAAATTGATGCCATCCAAGCCGGTGAACCTTCCAAAATTTCGAGCCAGTGGACTCCCTATGAACAATTGGACAGAAATGCCGCATTGGCTGTGATTGCTTCGGAAGATCAATTATTTCCGGATCACCATGGATTTGATTTTGATGCGATGTGGGGAGCGGTCAACAATAATTTAAAGGGAAAGCGAATTAAGGGTGCGAGTACGATATCCCAACAAGTCGCCAAAAACGTATTCCTTTGGCAAGGCAGAAGTTATCTGCGTAAAGGTCTGGAAGCCTATTTTACATTGATGATCGAACTAATCTGGGGCAAAAAACGCATCATCGAAGTATACTTAAATATAGCGGAAACAGGGAAAATGACTTTTGGCGTTGAAGCAGCTAGTCGGAAATACTATGGCCATTCAGCCGAAGAATTAAGTACGACCGAAGCGGCAAGAATTGCAGCCTGCTTACCCAACCCAATCCGGTTTTCAGTCGCCGCTCCATCTGGCTATGTGAATAAACGCACCCAGGCGATAAAAAGACAAATGAAAGGGTTAGGTGGGAAGAAATTCCTTCGCAGCATCGACTAGGCTAATTCGGCCGAGGGATCCCAAAAATGTTGCTTGAAGTTGGTGATTTGATCATCTTGAACGCGAATTCCTTCTTCGGCCAAGAGTATTTCCATCCGATTCCCTCCAAAAAAATTCTTACCCGTTAACACACCATTTCGGTTAACCACCCGATGCGCAGGAATATCGGATAGCGTATGCGACGCATTCATGGCCCACCCCACCATGCGAGCTCCACCTTTCATACCTAAATATGCCGCAATCGCGCCATAGGATGTTACGCGACCCGATGGGATCTCGCGAACCACCTGATAAATCGCATCAAAGGCATTGATTTTATCCATTAATCCAATTTACGCTCGTCTATTTCACGCTCCAACTCCGCATACCATTTGGTACCGAATTTACGAATCAACGGATCCTTTAAGAATTTATACACAGGTACGCCCAACTCTTTTCCATGCGAGCATGCATCCGAACAAATTGTCCATCGCTCATAATTAATCGCTTGATATTCAGCTAATTTTTGGATTCGAATCGGATATAAATGGCAGGAAATTGGCTTGCGAAAATCAGTTTTACCAGCAAAATAAGCTTGCTCGATGCCACATTTCAAATAACCCTTTTGGTCATAAACGGCATACACACATTCACGACCTTTGATAATTGGCGTAGAAAAATCACCCTCCTCTTCCCGAATGTAGGTGCCTTGTTTTTCGATTTCGGCGATCCCGTCTGCCGACAAAAATGGCCGAATTTCATCTTGAATGCGATCGATGATCGCTAATTCTTCTTGCTCCAAAGGCGCGCCCAAATCCCCTTCTACGCAGCATGCACCCTTACATTTTGTTAAATCACACACAAAATACTCGTCGGCAATATCCTCGCTAATTACCGTATCGTCAATTAAAATCATATCGTTTGGGCTAAAAACCAAAGGTAAAGATAATCCGCAGGATTGCCACAAAAAGCAATAATTCCCCAAAGCATCCGTTAAATCAGTTAAAATTGATAAATTTGCACCTATGAATTTTAAGCACTTTGTCTGTTGGCTAGCGTGCAGCATCACAACCCCGATGTTTGCTTCAAACATCGTTCCTGATACCATTTCGATCGGAAATGTGCGGGTCGCAATTCATTCCTCGGCCAAACCAATTTTTGACAAAGAATTTGCCATGCTTGGGGCCAACAAGAAATATGTAGCCACTTTGGTTGAAAAAATGCGTTTATACTTTCCTGTGATCGAGCCAATCTTAGCGCAGGGAAATGTTCCAGATGATTTCAAATTTTTGTGTGTCCAAGAAAGTGCCTTAAACCCAAATGCCGTTTCTACTTCAGCAGCCGTGGGATATTGGCAATTTAAATTAGAAACTGCGAAGGATGTAGGCCTAAAAGTTAACCACGAAATAGATGAGCGCCGCCACATCCTCGAAGCGACCCGTGGGGCCGTAAATTATTTCAACCGCAATAATGGCGTATTACACAACTGGATGAGCACCTTACTCTCCTACCGCGTGGGTCTAGGCACCATCAAAAAACTACCATACACAGTAAATTGGGCAGATAAAACGGAAATAGAAGTTGACTCGTCCACCGACTGGTATGTTATCCGATTCCTAGCCTACAAACACTTTTGGGCCGAACAATTAAGCACGTTACCTAAGACAGACACGACGAGTTTAGTGACATATACGAATACACGCGGAAAAAATCTATATGATTTATCAGATGAGCTAAAGGTGAGTTACGATGATCTCAAGCGTTACAATGCGTGGATATTGAAAGATTTTGTACCAGACGATAAAGCCTATACGTTGTATCATCCGTCCAATCTGAAAACCTACCTGTCGGAGACACCGCCGCAGGATTTAGTGCTGACCGCTTCGGTAGATTCCACAAAATTATATGCCCCAAGCCGATCGAAAATCACAAAATCAAAGAACAATCAAATTTTGAGTGATCAATTTGAGGTACGAAATCACGTGGTCACCACAGGTGATAATTTAAGCTCAATTGCGACGAAATATGAGATGAAGTTGGGCGAGTTACTCAAGCTGAACGGCATCGACCAATCATCAGTCATTCAGATTGGCCAAAAAATTAAAGTCAATCGCCGCATTCCGATGCTGGAAATTATTGCGCAGAAATTAGACGAAAAAAATAAAAATGCACCTGCTGCGGAAAAAACAGTCGCACAAGCACAAGCGGTCGTTGTCGTAGAGGAAGCACGGAAAATCGAAACCATCGAGCCTAAAAAATCATTCTACATTGATCCCGCCGATTCCCGCGAAATCGTCATTAGATCAGACAAAAAAGAGGCTGAAAAAATCATTGAGCAAACACAAGTTGTCGAGAAAACTCCTGAAGTTGTCCCTGAAAAAATCAACACACAAGTAGCATTTCACGAAGTGAAAGCAGGTGAAACACTATTTCGTATTTCGAAAATCTACCAAGTTAGTGTAGATGATTTAATTCGTTGGAATAATTTGGGAAAGGTGCCTACCATTCAAGTAGGACAAAAAATCAAGGTAAAACCTTAACTCACGCGCAGCATATACAATCCGTCCCGTAAAGGCAGTAACATCTTGTCGACGCGCGGATCATCCAAGCATTTTTGATTAAAATCCTTGAGCGCTTGTGTCGACTTATCGCGTGCATTTTCATCTACTATCTTGCCACTCCACAGCACATTATCCACTAAAATAATCCCGCCAGGGCTCATTTTGTCAATAATCAAATCATAATAAAGGGCATAATTACGCTTGTCGGCATCAATAAACACCATATCAAACGGCCCGCCGATCTTCATTAACTCATCTTTGGCATCTGCAATCCGGTAATCAATTTGCTCCTTGTAGTCCGAGCGATCAAAGAATGAGCGGGTAAACGTTTCTAATTCTTCGTTGATGTCGATGGTAATCAGCCGACCCCCTGGCAACAATCCTTCCGCTAAACATAAAGCCGAATAACCAGTAAAAGTGCCTATTTCGAGGATGGTGGTAGGCCGACAAACCTTCGCGAAAAACGATAAAAACCGGCCTTGTAAGTGCCCGGAGAGCATACGCGGCTGTAAGATCATCGCATGGGTTTCGCGGTCTAACTCCTGCAGTAAAGCGGATGGCTCGCCTGAAAAGACGCGTGCATATTCCTCAATGGCAGAATCGATGAATTCCATTATTTGATACCCGTGAAAAAGAAATCTAGAGAATCGGCAGGTTTGTCACTCAAGTAATAATCATCCACTTGAATGGAATTGACTAATTGATTACTTGATTTTGAAATCGCAAGCCGACTCAAGCGATTCGCTATATCGTACGGAACCTGAAGCCACGTACGTGGTAAATTATATTGCAAGTTGAATACATCGAAACGCGTGATTTTAGCCACTGATTTCTTATTCTCCTCGTAGTAATGCATCACTTTTTCGTTGCCATGTACCCCTTCCGTAACTACTTGACTGAAATGCTTGGACATTAAACCACTTAACTCAGCCGATACATATTCCCGCGTATGCCATGGATTACGTGTCAATGAAAATAGGCGATTAACTGTGGTCAGGTATAATTTACCTCCTGGCTTTAAAACTCGCGCAGCTTCGGCAAGAAAGAAATCATCATTTTCAATGTGCTCGATTACCTGAAATGTGATCACGTAATCAAAGTGATTGGAAGGCAAATCTTGCAAAGGTGGCAAGAACATATCGATGAACGTAAAATTCGGATATTGCGCCGAAAGCGAATTCATTAACTCCGTGTTTTTGTCGACACCCGTATAAGCAGAAACTTTATCAGCCAGCACGCCTACACCCCGACCTGTCCCACAACCAATTTCCAACACATTTCCTGAAACCAATTGGCTGACATGTATATAAGGAAACAATAAGCGCTGGTGAACAGGGTTATCTGAAGGAATATCAGAGGAGGCAATTTCAGTCGTTTTATACATAGCATGCTAAATTTGAGCACAAAGGTAAAGTTTTTACCTAAGATTAGGTAATTTGGAACATGCTTTCGCTTTTCGCTTCATCGGAATCCCAAAATTTCCTCCCCCACGACGGAGCGGTATACTACTATCCCAGCTTTTTATCTATTTCGGAGGCAAACCAATTTCAACGCGTGTTGGAAGAAACGATCCCTTGGGAGTCTGATGTGGTTCATATTTTTGGTAAAACGATACCGATGCGGAGAAAAATGGCCTGGTTTGCAGATGGGCAGCGTCGCTATACCTATTCCGGCTCTGCCAAATTTGTCAATCCCTGGACGCCGGAGCTACTCGAACTCAAAAACCGTGTAGAAAAGCAGTTAAACGTCACATTTAACGGTTGTTTGTTGAATTACTACCACGATGGTGCGGATGGCATGGGCTGGCATGCGGATGACGAAAAGAGCATTGTCCCCAATTCGTGCATCGCTTCGATCAGCCTAGGTGCGACCCGGAACTTCGATTTCAAACATCGAAAAACAGGTCAAAAAGTTCGCATTCAGTTACTTCCTGGAAGTTTGTTATCCATGGAAAATGATACCCAACAGCATTGGCTTCATGCCTTGCCCAAGGCGCTAAAAATTCAGGCTCCACGGGTAAATTTGACCTTCAGACAAATGGTTTGAAAAAAAATGCCGACCTTTGCGTCACATTTCAGCCAATACCGTGTCAGAAGAAAACGAATCAAGACCCCCATTCCGAAAACCATTTAGACATTTTACAACTCCCAAAACGGAGAATAAAGAGATTGTCTTTGGTATTCAATCTGTTTTAGAAACCTTACGTTCGGGAAAAGAAATTGATCGCTTGATTGTACAACGCGAATTAGGAAATACTGAAATCCTTGATTTGGCGCATGAAAAAGGTATTCAAGTACAAAAAGTACCGGTAGAAAAATTAAATCGCATTACGCGTAAAAATCACCAAGGAGCCATTGCCTTCGTTTCGGCTATTCATTATGCGAAATTGGAAAATGTTATTGCAGACACCTTTGAAAAAGGTCAAATCCCATTAGTTTTGATTCTTGACCGCATTACGGATGTTCGAAATTTTGGAGCTATTGCACGTACAGCTGAATGTGCTGGTGTTCATGCGATTGTGATTCCTTCCAAAGGTGCAGCTCAAATCAATGCGGATGCGATGAAAACCTCTTCGGGAGCCTTAAACTTTATTCCAGTTTGCCGAGAAGACAGCTTGTTGCAAACGGTAAATTTTCTACAAAATTCTGGATTGCGCGTAGTAGCGTGTACTGAAAAGGGTGAAAGTTCCATGTATGGCGTTGACTACACTGGCCCCACCGCTATTGTACTAGGTTCGGAGGAAGATGGAATCTCAGATGAAATCATCCGTAAATCAGATGATTTGGCGGTTATTCCCCAAAGTGGACAAGTTGGATCACTGAACGTATCCGTTGCCGCTGGAGTCATCATTTACGAAACCGTTCGTCAAAGAAATCTTTAAACGCGATTTATTTGCGTCGCCGACGCTTGGGCAGTTGGCAAAATAGTCACATCCGCAATATTTACATGTGCGGGTGCCATGACCATATAGCGTATCAAATCAGCGACATCTTTTGCCACTAAAGGCTCAAATCCGGCATAAACAGCGTCAGCTTTGGCTTGATCACCCTTAAATCGTACCTGAGAAAATCCGGTATTCACCGCACCTGGTGCAATGTTTGATACTTTAATCCCATGCACATTTAAATCCTGGCGCATGCCTTGCGAAAGTGCTTCGACAGCGGCCTTCGAAGCACAATAAACATTCCCATTTGGATAAACTTGTTTGCCAGCAATCGATGAAATATTAAGAATATGCCCTGTTTTCCGTTCAATCATCTGCGGAATTACTGCGCGCGAAACATATAAAAGGCCATCTACATTCATGTGCATCATGGCGTCCCAATCGGCCACATCTCCCGATTGAATGGGACCTAATCCATGTGCATTTCCTGCATTATTTAACAAAACATCAATCGACTTCCATGCTTCCGGTAACGATGTAAAAGCGGCCTCAACTTCAGCCAATACGCTAACATCAAACGTGAGCACATAGGATTCAACAGGTAAATCAGCTTGCAACTGAAGCAAGGAATCAATTCTTCGTCCACAAAGGATTAATCGATAACCTTCATTGGCCAGCGCATGAGCCGTAGCCAAACCTATTCCTGAACTAGCACCTGTAATGCATGCAATCTTATTCATAAGCATAATTTTTTATCCCGAAGGTACATGCTTCGAGGTGATCTAAAAAATTTGAACGTAATTTGTGACATAATTTATTCCTCTCATGAACTTTTTGATCGTTGGCCTAGGCAACATCGGACCCGAATACCTATTCACACGACATAACATCGGATTTATGGCGGTCGATTATTTAGCCAAAACAAAGGAAGTCAACTTCAAGCAAGACCGATTAGGGGCAATAGCATTTTATAAGTTAAAAGGGCATACCATTTACTTACTGAAACCAAGTACCTTTATGAACTTGAGTGGGAAAGCGGTGAATTACTGGTGCCAACAACTTAAAATTGAAAAAGAGCGTTTGCTCATCTTAACAGATGACATCGCATTGCCTTTGGAGACACTGCGCTTAAAGCCTAAGGGATCGAGTGGAGGGCATAATGGTTTAAAGAGTATCGAAGAAGTATTGCAAACACAAGAATATGGGCGTTTGCGGATGGGAATTGGGTCAGATTTTGCGAAAGGCCGACAAGCAGATTTCGTATTAAGCAACTTTAATTCAGATGAAATTGACCTTATTCCGTTCATATTGATCAGATCGAATGAGATCATTGATTGTTTTTGCTTGGAAGGCATCCAACAAACAATGAACAAATACAACCAATGATTGTACTATTTAAAGAATCTTTGAATTCTTACGTAAATTTAAATTTAGAATTTTTCAAATGATTTACAATCTTAATCCAAATTTTATTTTGTTTTTGTTTTAATTATATATATAATATTCTGTTTAAGGTCAAAAAATAGAATAAAAAACAATTGTAAATTCTAAAATTGTGCTAAATCAAGTTTTGTTATATTAAAAAAATACAATAATTTTGTATCGTTGATTTAATCAATAAATATAACATTCTTATGAAGAAGCAAATTTTAATGATTGGTGTTTTAGTGGGACTAAACCTAATCGCAACAGCGGCAAAAGCAAACGGAACAACATCTAATGTAGATGTTACGACAACAGGGTTGTCTATCAAAAAAGAAACATTATCTGAAGTAATTCAGACATTGATAAAAAAAGATTATGTAGGTGCAAGTGCATCCTCAACAGCTAGCTTGACGATTTCGATTTTAGAAAATTATCAAAATAACCAGTCGGCCTACCTAAAAGCAACTAAAGCTGAACAAGCTTTGTTTAACGAAACAATTCGGTCGATTGCTAATCAAGTAGTTACAAGCGAAAAAACATCGAATTGGATTAAAGAAATCAACAAATCAGCCAAGGCAATCAATACGATTTGGGCTGTTTTAGAAGCTGAACCGAAGATTGATTCAGATTTAAATATTATTTCTGAACAAAATCAAGATTTAGTAGTTGTGTTTCAAAAATAGATTTTAAGTAGTTTTCATAGTTAAATAGGTTTAGAGGTATTTGAAAAAGATGTTGTTTTTAACGACATCTTTTTTTTTTATTTTTTGCACTAAACTCATATTTTTTAAATAAAACAGCTATATTCGTATAAATTTTCATAGTTAAATAGGTTTAGAGGTTAAGCAAATAAGGCCAGAAGTTTCTTCTAGCCTTATTTTTATTTTACGCAAGTCACAGATTAACTGATATTTGCCCCATTCCATACCGATTTACTAGGCGTAACAAAAGCCAAACTACCATCAGCATCCTCTGCCATCAAAATCATTCCTTCACTTTCTTGACCCATAATTTTACGTGGAGCTAAATTTGCCAAGAAAGTCACTTGCTTACCAATAATCACATCCGGTTCAAAATACTCCGCGATTCCACTTAAAATGGTGCGGTCTTTGAGGCCATCGTTGACGGTCAACTTTAATAATTTTTTACTTTTCTCAACCTTTTCAGCTGCGGTGATTTGACCGATACGCATATCCATCTTCGCAAATGAGTCAAAATCGATCGTTTCTTTCACGGGAGCCACTTGTTTGCTCGCTAATTCCATGTGTGCTTTGCTTGCTTTTAATTTGTCTACTTGTGCTTGAATGACATCATCCTCTAGTTTCTCGAACAACAAACCTGGATTTGCTAGTTTTTGACCCGAAGGAATCAATTCGAAATCTCCGATTGCTGACCAGTCGGCATCTGCTAACCCAAGGGCTGTCCGCAGGCGAGCTGCCGTAAACGGAATAAACGGCTCAAGCGCTAAGGAGGCATGCGCCACGAGTTGTACCGCATAATTCAAAACGGTCCCGGCTTTGGTACGATCTTCCTTAATGATTTTCCATGGCTCCGCATCGGCTAAGTATTTATTGCCTATACGCGCAATTTCCATCGCATACACTAAAGCATCCCGGAATTTATAGGTAGCTAAGGTCTGATCTAATTTAGCTGGAATCTCAGCTAAAGCTGAAATAACATCGGCTTCCAAACCTGTTCCTAATACTTTTTCAGGCACAATGCCGTCAAAATTCTTATCGATCAGCACAAAAGCGCGATTAACAAAATTGCCCAAAATGGCAACTAGCTCTGAATTATTTTTCGTTTGAAAGTCTGACCACGTAAAATCAGCATCCTTAGTTTCCGGACTTGATGCCGTCAACGCGTAACGCAAGACATCTTGTTTACCTGGAAACTCCCGAAGATATTCGTGCAACCATACCGCCCAATTGCGTGAAGTGGAAATCTTATCCCCCTCCAAGTTCATAAACTCATTCGCCGGAACTTGATCCGCCAATTGATACCCGCCATGCGCCATGCACATCGCCGGAAATATCAAACAATGAAATACAATGTTATCCTTACCAATGAAATGAACGATCCTACTATCCTCGGCTTTCCACCACTTCTCCCAATCAGGTGTCAGTTGGCTCGTCATCGACACATAGCCAATAGGCGCATCAAACCAAACATACAACACTTTTCCCTCCGTATCCGGCAAAGGAATAGGTACACCCCAGCTCAAATCGCGCGTCATAGCTCGTGGACGCAAGCCATCTTGTAACCAAGATTTTACCTGTCCACTTACATTTGATTTCCACTCGGGATGGGAATTAACATATTTTTCTAACTCGCCTTGCCATTGATCTAAAGGCAAAAACCAGTTTTTAGTCTCCTTTAAAATCGGCGAAGCACCACTCAACGTAGATTTTGGATTAATCAATTCCGTGGGCGACAATGCTGAACCACATTTTTCACATTGATCTCCATAAGCACCAGGTTGGTGACATTTCGGACAATCTCCCGTTATATATCGATCAGCCAAAAACTGATCCGCCGCCACATCATAATACTGCTCTGTTACTTCCTCAATGAACTTTCCATCTTGGTAAAGCTTCAAGAAAAAATCCTGAGACATTTTATGGTGTGCCGGATCGGACGTCCGACCATAAATATCAAATGAAATACCAAATTCCTCAAAAGAAGCCTTGATTTCCTTGTAAAAATAATCAACAACTTGTTGGGGCGTTTTACCCTCTTTTTGCGCCTTGATCGTAATCGGCACCCCATGCTCATCTGTCCCTGAGACAAAAATGACATCCTGTTTCTTCAACCGCAAGTACCGAACATAGATGTCTGCAGGCAAATAACAACCTGCCAAATGACCAATATGAATGGGGCCATTGGCATAAATCAAGGCCGCAGTGACCGTAGTACGCGCAAAATCCGACATAATTCCTAGTAAAATGAAATGTAAAAATAAGTAAAAATACCTAATGAAAATTTAGAAAGACCACTTGCATCTTCAAAATTATAAGTGTACATTTACACACAATTTAATTCAAAAGAGAAAAATACATGTTAATTATTTCAATCAAAGAGAACGAGTCAATTGATAAAGCACTTAAGCGCTTCAAGAAAAAGTTTGAAAAAACGGGTGTAGTTAAAGAATTACGTAGAAGATCCGCTTTTGAAAAACCGTCTATTTCTCGTCGTAAAGAAATGATTCGTGCTTCATACAAGCAAATCACATACGGTAACGTAAACAACTAGTTTACCAATTTCCGAGAAATTGACTACTTTCGAGATATGAATCTGGAAGTAGTCAATTTTTTTTTGGTCCATCTGACCGTTGAGCGCCGACTAAGCAAACACACTACTAGCGCATATTCCACTGATTTACTTCAATTTTGCGCGTTTTTGGCGTCCGAGTACCCTGAAATTTCCTTGACTAATGTTCGTGCTGCAAACGTACGTGCTTGGCTTGCATCTTTGGCAGAGGACGATATTCAAAATCGATCCATTAATCGAAAATTAGCATCCTTACGCACGTTGTTTAAATTCATGCTACGTAGAGGCGACATTCACGAAAATCCTATGTCGGCAGTTCGCATGGTCAAAACCCGCAAAAGCCTCCCCCATTTCGTTCGTGAATCGGAAATAGCACCCCTATTAGAAATAAGTCGAGAACCTGCTTCATCCTTTACCGAGGCCCGTGACGAGCTCATTCTATTTTTGCTTTATGGTACAGGCATGCGCTTGGCTGAATTAATCGAGCTAAGAAATAATCAAATCAATTTAACGGCTAAGACCTTGCGCGTTATTGGGAAACGAAATAAAGAGCGGATCATTCCTATTCCGGAAATGCTCGTACTTTTCATCCGCCAATACAACGAACTGAATACCTTTTCGAGTGAATATTTGATACTCACTGATAAAGGAGAGCAGGCCTACCCAATGTTTATTCAACGAACAATTAAAAAACAATTAGGCGAAATTAGTACGTCAGAAAAACTATCGCCACATATCCTACGGCATAGTTATGCAACCCATTTGCTAAATCGGGGTGCTGATTTAAACGCAATCAAAGAACTTCTGGGGCACGCGAATCTCGCTGCGACGCAGGTATACACACACAATTCCATGGAAAAACTAAAAGAGATCTACAAGCAAGCCCACCCGAAAGCCTAACGAATCATGGGGCCTTGTTGGTTTATTTCTGACACATATTCCTCTGTACCAATTCCTACCTGATGGAAACCAGCCGCCATAGCTGCCGCTACGCGCTCCGCCGTTTCCTTCCCTTTGGACAAAGCAAACAAAGATGGCCCTGAGCCTGATATAGAACAACCTAACGCACCTGCTTCTAAAGCTGCGGCTTTGACTACATTGAACTGAGGGATTAATATGGCACGAGCGGGTTCGATGATCACATCGACTAAAGACCGACCGATCAACTGATAATCAGGCAGCAACAAACCAGCCACTAATCCAGCCACATTCCCCATCTGTGTAATGGTTTTATGTAGCGTGATTTCGCGTTCCAAAATACTCCGCGCATCTTTGGTATTCACTTCAATTTGCGGGTGCACGATACTTGCATATAAATCGGAAGGCGTTGGGATTTGAATAATGTCTAGCGGATCATAGCTCCGAATAATCACAAATCCACCTAATAAACTGGGACCTACATTATCTGCATGCGCGGAACCACACGCCACGCGTTCGCCTTCCATGGCGAATGGAAGCAATTCTTTTTGGCTTAATGGCTTACCCATTAGTTCATTCGCGGCAAAAACGCCCGCTACAGCAGACGCCGCCGAGGACCCCAAGCCAGAACCCAATGGCATGTCCTTATGAAGTGATAATTCAAACCCTTGATCAGGCTGGCCAATAAACTCCAAATACTTCATGATTGCAATTCCAGCCGTATTTTTTAAAACCTCTTTGGGAAGTCGGCCATCATCACCTGTAATTTCGTTAATGCGAATCCCGGGGATTGCCGACTTCGTCAATACGACCTCATCTCCTGGATGATTAACGGCAAAACCGAAGATATCAAATCCACAAGCTACATTGGCTACCGTTGCCGGGGCATAAACGCGTATAGTTTCCATATTAAGACAAATAGCTACCGATGGATACAATATCAGCAAAAACACCGGATGCTGTCACTTCAGCACCAGCACCAGGACCCTTAATGACTAATGGTCGGTCGTGGTAACGCTTCGTCGTAAATGCAATTACATTATCTGCTCCATCCATTTGATAGAAAGGATGGTCTGAACCCACCGCGCGAAGCCCGATCGTGATTTTCTGATTTTCTAATTTGGCGATGTAACGTAAAACTTTGCTTTCAGCATGTGCTGAATCAACCAAGTTCTCAAAATAAGCATTGGCTTTGTCTAACTCCTCAAAAAATGCATCAACAGTTGGCGCCTCTTCACATGTCGCAGGTATAATTTTCTCAATCGTAATATCAGAAAACTCAAGTTTCATTCCAATTTCCCTACTCAAAATCAAAATTTTACGCGCCACATCCATTCCACTCAAATCTTCACGTGGATCTGGTTCTGTATATCCTTTGGCTTTCGCCTCATGCAAAACAGCAGCAAAAGATTTTCCTGGGACAAATTGATTAAACAAAAAGGACAGCGTCCCAGACAGAATTCCTTCAATTTTTTCAAAACGATCCCCAGAAGCGATCAAACCTTGTATGGTATTAATTACAGGCAAGCCAGCTCCCACATTCGTTTCATACATAAACTTCACTCCTTTTTTCAAGGCCGTTTGATGCAAAGCTGCATACTGATCGTATGGACCAGAATTCGCCACTTTGTTAGGTGTCACGACGGACACGTTCGCCTCAAACAATCCTAAGAAATAAGGATGTATTTCCTTACTAGCTGTACAATCCGCAAAAATAGAATTAGGTAAATTCAAGGACTTTATCTGCTCCACAAAATTCGATAATGAATTTGATTCACCCGATGAATCTAATATTGCTAAAGCATCCGTCATGGAAATACCTGCTTTATCTATGAATTGTTTGCGGGAATTTGCGATGCCCACTAACTTAATGCGTAAGCCTTTGAATTTTTCTAAATAGCGCTCCTGACCAATTAGTTGGTTCAATAATGTTTTCCCAATTAAACCCGTTCCTACTAAGTATAAGTGTAAGGTTTTGATTTGAGAGAAAAAGAACGTCTCGTGTATGACATTCAAGGCCTTAGATAAGTCTTTTTTCTCAATCACAACAGAAATATTCAGCTCAGAAGAGCCTTGCGCTGTGGCCACAATATTGATACCATTTTTCCCTAAAACAGAAAACAATCGCCCGCTCACACCCGTATGCTTGCGCATCCCCTCTCCCACAATGGCTATAACCGAAAGCTCAAGTTGGATATCAAAACCTTCAATATCTCCAGACTCAATTTCCTGTGCAAATTCTTTTGCCAGGATTTTATCTACCTTGGTGGCCACTTTCGGGTCAATCGCGAAACATATAGAATGCTCTGAAGAAGCCTGAGAAATCAATACAACAGAGATTTTCTCTTTTGCCAAAACAGTAAATAATTTGGCAGATACCCCTGCTACACCGATCATCCCAGATCCTTGAACATTGACTAAAGCCAATTCGTCAATGGAACTGATTCCCGTTATAATATAGGGACTTGAGGTTGTATCCCTTGAAATAACGGTTCCTGAAAATTGGCGATTAAATGTATTCAACACACGAATCGGAATATTTTTTGCAAAAGCTGGTTGTAAGGATGGCGGGTAAATTACCTTGGCGCCAAAATGCGTCAACTCCATCGCCTCCGCATATGATATCGAGGGAATGGTAAAAGCAGCCCCCACTTTGCGAGGATCCGCCGTCATCATACCATCTACATCTGTCCAGATTTCAATTTCTTGGACGTCCAAAGAAGCACCTAAGATAGATGCCGTATAATCTGAACCTCCCCTTCCTAACGTAGTCGTTTCTCCTTGCTCATTTGTGGCAATAAAGCCTGTAATTAAGGCTATTTCCGTGTCATACCCCTTAAAAAACTCCTGAATTAAGCCACGTGTCTTTTCAAAATTTACTTCTGCCTTTCCAAATTGCCCATTGGTTTTAATCAATGATCGTGCATCCACATAAACGACGGGAAGACCGCGTTGTGTTAAGATGGCTGCAATTAAGGCAGTTGACAGACGCTCTCCAAAACTCACTAATAAATCAGATGTCTTTGGCGAAATCTCTTTTATCAGACCAATGCCCTTCAATACATCGCGTAATTCGTTAACTAATGTGCGAATCTGCGCAATAACTTGTGATTGGCCCGTAACTGGAATAAAATGCTTAATGATTTCAAAATGCCGCTCCTCAAGTTGTTCAATTAAGGTATTATTGGTCTTTTGCTTGCCTGCTGCAGCAACACCAGCCTCAAGTAAGGCATTGGTCACACCACGCATGGCAGAAAAAACAACGGCAAATTTGGATTTTAACTGATGATTGGCTTCGATAATCGCCAAAACAGACTCGATACTTTCAACGCTCCCACAACTGGTCCCACCGAATTTTAAGATTTTTTCCATTAGAAAAGAAAAATATTTGATCCTTAGCTCTACAAACAGCTAAGTAAAGTCTGCAAATATACTAGTTTAGGCGGTATTTCCCTTAAGAAGTTGAAGACCTTTCCGATAATTTCCTGATATCTTAGAAATAATTCAATCGATCTCATCATCGCTAATTCTAATGTGAACAGCTAGGCAAATTCCTTTTTCCCAAGAATTCGAATAGCCGCCACGATGAACACGTAGACGGCTATTGATTTGAGGGCAATGATTCCAAAGCCACTCATAGTTTCTATTTTTTCTTTTCTGCAGCCATAACCATCGATAAGTTATTTTTAGCTGCCAAATCATATACATCCGTTAAATCTTGAACAGAACGCGATTTGTCAATAGATATAATCAATGAATTCGCTTTCTTCGTTTTCAAAATTTCCTTCAATTGCGCATCTACTTGATCAAGTACAAGAGGCTGTGCATTACCGTCAATAAAAAAGTTATTATTAGCATCCACCGAAACCCGAATCGACTCAACCACCGGCGGGGTTACCTTCGTCGAATCCGCTTTCGGCAACAAAAGACGAATAGCATCTGGCGAAGCTAAGGTCGATATCATCAGGAAAAACATTAAAAGGAAAAACAAAATATCAGCCAAGGCGCCTGTTTCTACCTCCGATGCTTCTCTTTCGCGCTTTCTAAAATTCATAAGTAAATTATTTTTTATTCGCTGGCTTGTGCAACAAGTCAATAAAGTCCATCGCCACAATCTCCATCTTATTAATCGAACGATCAATCATCGTAGTTAAAAGCGTATACATGACATATGCGATAATACCTACAATCAAACCAGAAGCGGAAGTAACCATTTTCTCATAAATTCCAGAAGCAATGGTCGAAATTTCAATTTTATTGGACGTTGAAATATTATGAAACGTACGAATCATACCCGTTACCGTACCCAAAAATCCAAACATCGGTGCAATACGTGCAATCGAACTTAAAATACCTAAGTTCTTTTCCATATTGTAAATTTCTAGCTTAGCCTTGTTCTCAATCGCACCTTCAATTTCCCGAATCGGAGAGCCCAAACGACCTAAACCACGCTCCAATAAATTAGCAATCGGAAATTTAGAATTCTTACAATACGTAACAGCTCCTTGGATATTCCCTGCCAATAATAATTCATTAATGTTATGGAGAAAATTCTCGTCAATCCGAGACGTCTTGCGGATATACAAATAACGCTCAATAAACAAAAACAGCGCTACGGTGAATAAGAACAAAATAGGATACATCACGTATCCCCCTTTTTCCAATAAACTTAGTACTGTAAATTCTTCGACTTGCAAAATTAAATTCAATAGAGAAGACATATAGCTTTGTTGAAAATTTTAATGATAAATAATTAACTTAAAGTTGGTCAATATTATTGTACTTTTCAAAATATAATCCCCTTTTTTATCGCCTCGTCCCGCTGACTATACCAAAACCCTTCCTTCAAACTATTCGTTGACATCCACATGTCCTGAATATCAAACTGGGTCAATATACGGTCCACCAACAAATTAGCATAGGGGAAAATACCTGCACGAAACTCACGCATACCCGGAAAATGTGTCCGCTCTCCAGGTTCCATACGTTCAATCGCTCCTTTAACTTGATAAAAACACGGTATATCTAGTTCATACGCTTGCTTTTTTACAGTTCCACCACCATTCAACGCTTGTTCTATATCCCACATTGTTTCAAAAGCACCAGCCGCACCAATAAGCACGTTGGGTAAATGACCACAAGCTTCAAATAATGGCTGCAAATTTCGATCTATATATGCAATGCAATCCTCTTTAATACGCAAATCGAAAAAATCTGTATGATTAAACAAGGACCTCAACTTTAATCCTCCTAACTCTAAACTCGTTTTGAAATGCACCTCAGCTCCTTGAAACAAAATAAATTCCACACTTCCACCTCCAATATCCATTAATAAGGTAGGCCGTTCCCAGGGTTGTGGCAACGACTGAAAAACACCCTCAAAAATCAACTCCGCCTCCCGCAATCCGGAAATCAATTCAACATGAATTCCCAATGACCGTTGCCATTCCATCATTACATCCACCCCATTGGAAGCATTTCGTAAAATACTCGTCGCCAAAGCCGTTATTTCGTTGACTTCACAACCATGCAATGCCGCTATCTCAACAAATCCCGCTAATACAACTTGAGCACGATGCAAGGCATCTGCTTGTATTACCCCCCCCTCCATTGCTCCTTTACCCAATTGTACCGGACGTTGTAAATTAACTAGTACCTCCAAAGGTGCGTGTAGGTCCATACTTGAGCCTACCAATAACTGAAAGGTATTCGTCCCTAAATCAATTACTGCGCGCGTGTAAGCCATTTTTAAAAAATTTTGAACAAATTTAGAGCTAAAGCGCGTTTATTCTTGATAAATAAATAATAAATTAGAAGTAATTTCGCTTCCAACCACTTATCAGGCCTTTATGCTAAATCCAGAATACGACGATGACAGAGAAGATATACAATCTTCCCTGAAAAGGTTTGAGAAAATGCTCGCGCAAGAAGAGAATTCATTCTTCGATTTGGATACGTTAGAGCAGATTGCCGACCACTATTTTATTCAATCGCGTTTTGAAGAAGGACTCAAAGCATGTGATCTAGGTCTGTTACATTTCCCCTACACCTTGGAACTTATTGTTCTAAAAGCACAAATTTTGGGCGAACTAGAACGAACAGAGGAAGCAATGGAGTTAATCGAAAATTCCATCCTACTGTTTCCCACAGATACGGATCTTAAATTAGTCAAAGGTTCCTTATTGAGTCTGTTGAAACAACATGAAGCGGCGATAGAGCAATTCCTCAACGTGATTGAGTCAACAGAGGAAAAAGATGAGGTGTACTTTCGCATTGGTTTATGTTACCTCAATTGGCCTAAGCCACGTGAAGCAGTCGATATGTTCAAAAAAGCATTGGAACATAATCCGGAAAATGAAGGCGCCCTAGTAGAACTCGCTAACGCACTAGATGAAATCGGAAAAATCGAAGAGAGTATTCCTTTTTATAAACAATTCATCGACAATGACCCATTCTCTTTCACAGCATGGTACAATTTAGGCATTGCATATTCCAAGTTAAAACAGTACGAAAAAGCAATCAATGCCTATGAATATTCGTTGGCCATCGAACCTACCTTTGGCTCTTCACTATTCAACTTAGGTAATACATTCATGAATTTAAATGAATATGCCAAAGCTGAGGAAGCCTACCGTCTTTGTTTACAACACGATGACCCGAATCCCGAATTGTATTGTTGCCTTGGAGCCAGCTTAGAACGTCAAAAACAATTCGATGAGGCACTAACCTTTTATAAGGAATCTGTCAAAATTGACCCGCTTTGGGATGAAGGATATTATGGACTTGCTGTATGCTTGACGGAATTGGACAAGTGGTTTGAATCGCTACACTTCTTGAAAAAAGCAATCAAACTGAATGAGATCAATCCTTTGTATTGGACAGGCTTAGCCGATGTAGAAGCTTACCTTGGAAACACAATTTCCGCAGACGAAGCCTATCAAAAATCACTCGAATTAGACTCCTTTTTTGCGCCAACGTGGGTAAAATGGGCACAGTTGCACTATGATTTGGAGGATTTTGAGAAATCGGCCGATATCATGCTTTCAGCCATCGATGAACTGCCTGAAGAGGCTGAATTATACTACCGATCGGCCATTTTTCTAATTAAAGCAGGCCAATTCAAGGAAGCTTTCCACTTTCTAGAAACAGGTTTAGTCCTAGATTACGACAAACACGTGCTAATTTTTGATTATTTCCCAAATCTGGAAACACAAAAAGCTATTTTCAAGTTAATCCAACAATACAAAAAATAAAACCCTTCCGAACAGGAAATTAACCACTCATCCAAATCGCTTTCGATATACGAAATGCTTTGGTAAATTCGCTTCTTATTCAAATTTAACAAAATGAAAAAATTGTTTTACACGGGTCTTGCGATCCTACTACTTCAAAGTGCCGCATTTGCGCAACAAAAAGCGAAATCGCTACCTATACCTGAAAAAGTGACTTCTGCTGAAGGAATCACAGAATACAAATTGGCCAACGGCCTTAAGGTATTGTTGTTTCCAGATCCTTCCAAGCAAACCATTACAGTAAACATCACGTATTTAGTGGGTTCGCGCCACGAAGGCTACGGTGAAACGGGAATGTCTCACTTATTAGAACACATGGTGTTCAAGGGCACAAAAGAAAAACACAAAGAAGTTGCCAAAGAAATCTCTGATCATGGAGCTCAATTTAATGGTACAACCTGGTTAGATCGAACCAATTATTTCGAAACTTTTGCATCAACAGACGAAAATCTAGATTGGGCATTGGATATGGAGGCTGACCGTATGATCAATTCACGTATTTCAAAAAGTGAATTGGAAACGGAAATGACTGTAGTTCGTAACGAATTTGAAAGTGGCGAAAATGATCCGGGAAGTGTCTTGATGGAACGTGTTGTTTCAACAGCTTTCTTATGGCATAACTACGGTAACTCGACGATTGGTGCTCGTTCTGATATAGAAAAAGTGCCTATCGAGAACTTGCAGGCCTATTACCGTAAGTATTACCAACCAGACAATGCGGTCTTATTAGTGGCGGGTAAATTTGACCCGGTAAAAACATTGAAATTAATCAATGAGAAATTTGGGGTAATTCCGCGTCCAGAGCGTGTATTAACACAAACATTTACGGCAGAACCTACGCAAGATGGCGAGCGTGAAGTGACTTTACGCCGTGTGGGAGATGTCCAACAAGTGGGAATGGCTTATCATATTCCATCCGGATTACATCCTGACTTTATTGCTTGCGATGTTTTAGTTGACCTACTAACAGATGCTCCATCAGGTCGTTTGTACAAAGCGTTAATTGACACGAAGAAAGCGTCCAGCCAATCTGGTTTTACGTTTCAGTTAAAAGAACCAGGCTTAGTGTATTTCGGTGCTGAGGTTTTAAAAAGCAAATCAGTCGATTCAGTCAAAAACATCATGATTGAGACAATAGAGCAGTTTGCTAAAAAAGCACCTACGCAAGAAGAAGTTGACCGTATCAAAACAAAAGGCATTAAGAATATTGAGTTATTGTTAAATAATGCACAACGTGTGGGCGTAGGTCTATCTGAGTATATTGCTCAAGGAGATTGGAGATTATTATTCCATACACGTAATCAATTAGAAAAAGTTACCGTTGCTGATGTTCAACGCGTTGCAGCAAAATACTTTAAATCAGCGAATCGTACTTCGGGTATTTTCTACCCAACTGAGAAACCAGAACGTGCTGAAATTCCAGAAGCGAAAGATGTTGCTGAAATACTAAAAGACTTCAAAGGAAAAGCTGCTGTTGCAGAAGGAGAAGCTTTTGATCCATCACCAAGTAACATTGATGCGCGGACTAAAAATGAGAAAATAGCAGGTATTTCATTGGCTTTATTGCCAAAGAAAACACGTGGAAACTCAGTATATGCACGCATGACGCTACGTTTTGGAGATGAAAAATCATTATTGGGAACTTCAACTGCCGCTGATTTAGCTTCGGATATGTTGACAAAAGGAACAGCAAAACACACACGCCAGCAATTCCAAGATGAATTGGATAAGCTAAAGGCGCGTGTTTCAATTTCAGGCATGGCTTACCAAGCGAATGTTTCAATCGAGACAACACGTGAGAATTTAATTCCAGCCATGAAATTAGTAGCTGAGGCATTAAAACAACCTGTTTTCCCTGCTGATGAATTCGAAAAGTTAAAGCAAGAAAATTTAACGCAAATCGAAGCGCAGAAAAGTGATCCGCAAGCAAAAGCATCCGAAGTGTTAGGACAATGGAGATCAGGACATTATGCGAAAAATGATGTGCGTTACCAACCTACCATGGCAGAACAAACAGAGCGTTATTCTAATGCGAAGCTAGAAGATGCTATTGCTTTCTATAAAGGTTTCTATGGTGCCTCAAATGCTACCTTATCGGTTGTAGGCGATTTTGATGAAGCTGCTATAAAGGCACTAATAAAAACCGAATTTGCAGATTGGAAATCACCTAAGCCGTACACGCGTATTCAAGATAAATTCAAAGATGGCAATGGTCAGGTTAAATCAATTGAAACACCAGACAAAGCAAATGCATTTTTCTTAGCGTATCAGCCATTGAAGATGTCTGATTCGGACCCTAACTATGCAGCAATGGAATTAAGTAATTACATGCTGGGTGGTGGAAGTGGTTTGAGCTCTCGTTTGATGAACCGAATACGCCAAAAAGATGGTTTATCTTATGGTGTAGGTTCTCAGTTTGTAGCGAGTCCACTAGACCAATCAGGTGCATTCATCGGTTATGCAATTTATGCGCCTGAAAATGTAGCCAAATTAGAAGCTGCATTTAAAGAAGAAATTGAGAAAGCGCTGAAAGAAGGATTTTCTCAGAAGGAAATCGATGAAGCGAAGAAATCATGGTTACAATCGAAGCAAGTTACGCGCTCGCAAGACAATGCTTTAGTGGGAACGTTGAACTCGAATATTTACCTAAATAGAAACATGAAATGGTCTGAAGACTTAGAAAATAAAGTTAAAAACTTAACTTCAGAGCAAATCACAGAGGCTATTCGTAAGACGATTGACTTAACAAAAATGTCATTCATCAAAGCTGGTGACTATGAAGGTGCTACTAAGAAAATGGCAGAAAAAGCAAAGAACACACCGTCTGAATCAGGTGCTGTAGGCGGAGCACCGAAGCCATAAAACAAGAAGAGCCGTTCATTGAACGGCTCTTCTACTTAAAAAAAGGAGCTTTAGGGCTCCTTTTTTTATTAACAATACTCTTCAAAAACGCCCTCTAAATGTTGCGCAATTAAAGCCGCCGAACGACCTTCGATGTGATGACGCTCAACAAAGTGAACCAACTCACCATCCTTGAATAACGCGATAGATGGAGATGATGGAGGATAAGGCAAAGTATACTCACGTGCTTTTTGGGTGGATTCTTGATCTACACCCGCAAAAACAGTCGCTAGGTTTGTTGGCTTTTTAGCCGAAGCCGAAACTGCCGCTTTCACGCCTGGACGAGCAGTCGAAGCTGAACAACCACAAACTGAATTGATAAATAATAAGGTTGTACCTGGTTTTGCCATGGTATCTTCTACTTCGGATGCCGACTTCAATTCTTGAAATCCACCTTCAACGATATCCATCCGCATGGGATGTACTAAATGTTCTGGATACATATATTTCTAGTTTATAGTTTTTAAAACACACTTACATAAATCCAAGTTCCAACTTGGCAACTTCTGACATCATATCTTGCGCGTAGGGTGGATCAAATGTTAGTTCTACAGAAACCTCTGCAATTCCTTCCACTTCCCTAATTGCTTTTTCGATGTCAACTGGAATACTTTCGGCTGATGGACAAGACGGAGAAGTTAACGTCATTAACACATACACATTATTGACTGGAAAAATTTTGATTTCATAAATCAAACCCAACTCATATACATCCACCGGAATTTCGGGGTCATATACCGTTTTAATTGCCTTTACTACTTCTTCCTTTAATTCTGCTTCGGTCATGCTACTTTTTGCTTAAGCGATTGCATGAAATGCAACAGCGTAATTCTTCATTTGTTTAACCATGGAAACCAATCCATTTGAACGTGTTTGCGCCAAATGCTGGGACATACCAATTTGATCAATGAAATACAAATCAGCTTTCATAATCTCCTCGGGTGTGTGATTCGATAAAACTCGTATCAACATACTTATCATACCTTTCACAATAATCGCTTCTGAATCTGCTTGAAAAACGAGTAAATCTCCTTGTTTCTCCGCATGTAACCAAACCTTGCTTTGGCATCCTTTAATGACATTTTCTTCTGTCTTAAAAGATTCCGACATAGGCAATAACTTTTTCCCTAGGTCAATTAAATATTCATATTTATCAGCCCAGTCTTCAAAAAGACCGAACTCTTCTACCAATTCATCCTGAGTTTGATTAATCGTGCTCATCATTAAGATAACATCATTAAACAGCGTTTTAACGCCTTAATAAACAAATCAATTTCTTCTTTCGTGTTATAAAACGCGAAGGACGCACGGCACGTTCCAACTATATCATAGCGAGCCATTAACGGTTGCGCGCAATGATGTCCTGTCCGAATCGCCACACCAAATTTGTCTAGCAACACACCGACATCCTGCGGATGCACTCCATCAATAACAAAACTTACGACAGCAATTTTTTCAGGCGCTTGGCCAACGATACGTAAACCGTCAATTTGACTTAATTGTTCAGTAGCATAATCCAATAATGATTTCTCTTGCTCCAAAACTGCATCTGCAGGTAAGGATTTCAAATAATCCAACGCAAAACCGAAGGCATATACGTCGGCAATATTAGGCGTACCCGCCTCAAATTTATAAGGCAATTCATTATAAGTAGTACCCGAAAAACTTACCTCTTTAATCATCTCACCCCCACCCTGATAAGGCGGCATCGATTCTAAAATTTCACGTTTGCCGTACAAGACTCCCACGCCCGTTGGACCAAAAAGTTTATGAGCCGAAAATACAAAGAAGTCCATATCCAATGCCTGCACATCAATATCAAAATGAGCGACTGATTGCGCACCATCAATCAGAACCTTTGCTCCTACTTGATGCGCCATGTCAATCATTTGCTTAATCGGATTGATTGTCCCAATCGCATTAGATACATGATTAACCGCAACTAATTTCACCCGATTGGATGTTAAAAGCTGTCCGTAAGCTTCCATGTCTAATACCCCAACTTCATCTACAGGGATTACTTGAACCTCAGCTCCCGTTTCTTGGGCAATCATTTGCCATGGAACGATATTTGAGTGATGTTCTAAATTGGAAACCAAAATCACATCCCCTTTTGAAAAATTCGCACGACCGAAGGTCTGGGCAACTAAATTTATCCCTGCCGTAACTCCAGCAGTAAATATGATTTGATCAGTTGAGGGTGTATTCAAAAAGTCTTTCAACTTGGTACGCGTCAACTCATAACCAGTCGTGGCTCGCTCTGCCAGCGTATGTAAGCCCCGGTGAATATTGGCATTGTCTTGGGTATAATACTGATTCAGCGCATCAATCACCACTTGTGGCTTTTGCGTCGTAGCCGCATTGTCAAAATACACCAAAGGGGCCCCATTGACCTGTTGGTCCAAAATTGGAAAATCCTTTCTAACTTGAACAATATCAAATTTATCTACCATAATTACACACTTAATGCTTGTTGTATTTTAGCGACAACCCGACTTGAAATTGATTCTTTCAAGGCAGGAATTTTTACTTTATCAATGACTTGTTGGACAAAAGCCAACATCAACAATGTTTTCGCCGCATCGAGTGATAAGCCACGTGAACGCATGTAAAACAGTGCTTCTTCACTCAGCTGTCCTGTTGTCGTTCCGTGTGAACATTTAACATCGTCAGCCCAAATTTCCAATTGAGGTTTGGTGTTCATACTCGCTTTATCTGAAGCTAATACATTTTTACAGGATTGGAATGCATTTGTCTTTTGTGCGTCAGGACGAACAAATATTTTTCCATTAAACACACCCGTTGAATTTCCAAGTAAAACACCTTTATACAATTCATTCGATTCTGAATTCGGCATGCGGTGATCAACTACCGTATGCGAATCCACGAGTTGATTATTGCTAGGCACATATAAACCATTCAAGTTCGAAATGACTTGTTGGCCATCCACATAAAAATGTAAATTATTCCGAATCAATCCTCCATTAAGTGAAAATGTAAACATATCCACTACACTTTGATCAGCTTGAAAGATGAATGTATGATCAACATGGGTAGTTGACAAACCAAAATCCTGTGTTTTTACAAAGGTCAAATGGGCATTTTTTGAAACCCAAATTTCTTGAACATAATTAGATAAAATTGATTTAGAATCCTCAGAGGAGGCTAAATCATCCACCCAAGTAAGTTCTGCACCTTCTTCTAAGTAAATCAATACTTTGATTTGAATGGCTGAGGCGATACTAACTGAGGCAAAATAAGTATGTAATACAGGTTTTTCAAGCTTCACCCCTTTCTTAACCCAAATAACTTGATGAGAACTAGCTAAAGCATCATTCAAATCATATAAAGGATTTTGATCTAGAATGGGATTACGTTCATTAAATGCCTGCATAAACTCAGGTTTTTGAGCGGCAAAACTAGCAAAATCCAGATATTCAACACCTTGAGGCAATGAACCTATAAGGGTCATTTTCCCATTTTGCGATTGAATTTCGCAGGTATTTTCTAGTGCTAATGCGGCTGAATTAACTGAGTGTTCCGAAGTATTCCAATTCCACTCGATATCATTAAGTGATTTCAAAGAGGTATATTTCCATTCTTCCCATTTATTGGTAGGAAAGCCTTTGGCCAAAAAACGATCTAGTGAGGACTGTTTTTCTTTAGAAAGCGAAATGGTTGCTAATGTATCTGTTGCCATTATTTAGTCTACTAAAGCTGAAATAATCCAATCGTATCCTTTTTCTTCTAATTCAAGTGCTAAATCTTTGGTACCTGATTTCACGATACGCCCCTTGTATAATACGTGAACGTAATCAGGAACGATGTAATCTAACAAACGCTGGTAGTGAGTCACGACAATCGTCGCGTTGTCTGGGCTTTTTAATTTATTGACTCCTTCAGCTACGATACGCAAGGCATCAATATCTAAACCTGAGTCTGTTTCATCTAAAATGGCTAGTTTGGGTGCTAAAACAGCCATTTGAAAAATCTCATTTCGTTTCTTCTCTCCACCTGAAAAACCTTCATTCAGTGAACGTGACAATAAAGACTGGTCAATGTTCACATAGGCCATCTTTTCTTTAAACATTTTCAAAAATTGAACTGCGTCTAAAGGCTCCTCACCTCTATATTTACGTATTTCATTGACGGCCGACTTCATAAAGTTAGTGGTCGAAACGCCTGGAATCTCCACAGGGTATTGAAATGCGAGAAAAACACCTTCCGCTGCACGTTTCTCAGGTGCCAGATCAAGTAAATCCTTACCAAAAAAAGAAACGGCACCCTCGGTTACCTCGTAATCTTCCCGACCGGCTAATACGGAGGCCAATGTAGATTTTCCAGAACCATTGGGTCCCATGATTGCATGAACTTCTCCCGCTTTGACCTCTAGATTGATACCTCGAAGAATCTCTTTTTCGCCGATTCGAGCATGTAAATTGGAAATAGACAGCATACGTGTGATTTAAAATTGGTAATTGAACTCAAAATTAAAACCATAAATTTTACGAAACCACACTTTATTTAGATTCACTCTAAATAAAGGCAAAATAATTCCAAATTTTAGCTATATTTGTGTCGAATTTTAAATGAAATACATATGATCACGATATCAGAATTGGCTGCGGACCGCATTAAGGAATTGCGTCAAAAAGAAGGATTAACAACTGATTTCAACATACGCGTAGCTGTTGAGGGTGGTGGTTGTTCAGGATTGATGTACAATTTGGATTTCGCATCGGAGCTAAAGGATAATGACGCCATATTTGAAGACAAGGGAGTCAAAATCATGGTAGATAAAAAATCAATTTTATATTTAGCGGGTACTGAATTAGATTTCTCGGATGGCTTAAATGGAAAAGGCTTTCAATTTAAGAATCCAAATGCATCGAGAACTTGTGGATGCGGTGAAAGTTTCTCCATCTAGATTCCTAGTGGCATTTGCCTTGACTCAAGAATAAAGGGTTTAAGCAATTGATAAACATGATATATAGGCAAACCCATAACGGTATAAAAAGAACCGTCTAATTTCTCAATTCCTGCCATCCCAATAAAATCTTGAACACCATAGGCGCCTGCTTTATCTAATGAGGCACCACCCCGTACGTACCATTCAATTTCCCAGTCGGCCAATTCCCGAAAACGCACAAAGGCAGAATCCGACGCTTTTACTATTTCGTTTGGACTAGCTAATGCGATTCCTGTAACCACTTCATGTGTTTTTCCTGATAATTTTTTAAGCATCTGCAACGCTTCTTGCTTGTTGGCCGGCTTATTCAAAATTTCATTTTCCAAAATCACCACCGTATCGGCTGCCAAAACCAACGAATTCGCACAGCTTTCAAGAAGTGCTTTCGCCTTGCGTTCGGCCAACATCACCGGAACATCTTGTAGGATCATTTCATGTGGAAATGACTCGTCCACATCCGATGGCAAGACAGTGAACTGAAAACCTGCTTGGGTCAAAATCTCTTTGCGACGTGGGGAATTCGATGCGAGTATAAAAGGTAATTGAAGGCTAAAGGAATCTTGCATGACCAAAAATAAGATTTAATCGGACGTTTTAAAAAAAATATTTAAAAACATTAGTATTTAATGTAATTACATTTAATTTTGCAACATCAAATTTCAAGTATGGGAATTTCAGCGGATTTAAAGCAAACTAAGTTTCATTCAGAGGAAAGTAAGGCGATCGTTAATGTGATCTTTACGGGAAACTGGATGATGCAGCAACAACATAATCTTTTGAAGCCTTTTGGATTGACGCCACAACAATACAATGTACTTCGAATTTTGCGTGGGCAACAAAATAATCCCATGACCGTTTTAGCAATTACCGAGCGCATGATGGACAAGATGTCAAATGCCTCTCGCCTAGTGGATAAACTTTTAGACAAAAAATTAGTTTTAAGACGTGAGTGTCCAAAAGACCGTAGGGCAGTTGATGTGATAATTTTACCCGCAGGATTAACTTTATTAGCTGAAATCGACCAGGTTCAAAAACAGTGGGAAATGACCTTTCAAGGGATTGGCGAGCATAAAATGAATCAATTAAACATCCTACTGGATGAATTTAGACAAGTATTTTCGAACAATTAAACAATAAATAAAATGAAAAAAGTAAGCCTTATTTTAGCCGCTCTAGTGATGAGCATTTCTTCTTTTGCAGCACCAAAACCTGTAAAAGTTAACACAGCAACTAGCTCAATCGCTTGGTATGCAGAAAAAGTAACTGGTAAG
>NZ_CBAUBA010000013.1:0-66142 GCF_964796385.1 Aquirufa sp.
CAAATCCTTCCTCATCCATTTGTGCAACCATTGCCTCAGCTCTTTTTCCTGCCTCTACTTGTCCTTGCGGCAATAAAGCTAATTGTGAAATTTTAGCTGAAGTAAATAGCATCGCCGAAGCATTTTTACATGCTGCTACGCATGCGCCGCAGCCAATACAAGCCGCCGCAGCAAAAGCTTGATCTGCATTTTCTTTTGGTATAGGTAAGGAGTTGGCATCTTGTGCATTTCCCGTATTTACGGAAACGAAGCCACCAGCTGCAATAATGCGATCAAAAGCTGAACGATTAACAACTAAATCTTTAATGACAGGGAATGCACTTGATCTCCAAGGTTCCACTGTGATTGTTTGTCCGTCTTTAAAAGAGCGCATGTGCAATTGGCAAGTAGTTACACCGCGGTTAGGTCCGTGTGGTCGGCCATTTATGTACATCGAGCACATACCGCAAATACCTTCTCTGCAATCATGATCAAAAGCCACCGGATCATCTCCTTCTTCGATTAATCGGTTGTTTAACACGTCAATCATTTCCAAAAATGACATATCTGTGGAGATGCCGCTTACCTGGTATGTTTCAAATTTACCAGCTACGCGTGCATTTTTTTGTCTCCAAATTTTGAGTGTCAGGTTTAAATTTCCTTCCATTGTATCGAATTATTTATAAGATCTTTGAGCAATTTTGATGTTTTCGTATTTCAATTCTTCTTTGTGAAGTTTGAAAGTCGATTGTTTTTCGTATTCCCAAGCGGCTACATAGGCGTAGTTCTCGTCATCACGAAGGGCTTCCCCGTCTTCTGTTTGGTATTCCGTACGGAAGTGACCTCCACAACTCTCGTTGCGATCTAAGGCATCAATACACATTAACTCGCCTAATTCAAGGAAGTCGGCCACACGACCCGCTTTCTCTAATTCAGGATTTAAATTATCGATTTCACCAGGAATTTTGACGTCCGACCAGAATTCTTTTTGTAGGGCTTGAATCTCTTTAATGGATGCTTTTAGGCCTTTTTCGCTACGTGCCATTCCGCATTCGTCCCACATGATTTTTCCTAAACGCTTGTGGAAATAATCAACGGGTTTATTTCCTTTGATGTTCATCAAGGTTTCTAGACGTTCACGTACTTCTTTTTCAGCTGCCACAAACGGCGCTGAATCAGTTGACATGGCCGGCGTACGAATTTCGGATGCCAAATAAGCACCAATCGTGTATGGAATCACGAAATAGCCATCTGCTAATCCTTGCATTAAAGCAGAAGCTCCTAATCGATTGGCTCCGTGATCAGAAAAGTTGGCTTCGCCCAGCGCATATAAACCTGGCACTGTTGTCATTAAGTTATAATCGACCCAAAGTCCACCCATTGTATAGTGAACTGCTGGATAAATACGCATTGGAACTGTATATGGATCTTCACCCGTAATTTGCTTGTACATGTCAAACAAGTTGCCATATTTCTCTTTGACGACTGCTTTACCCATTGTTTGAATTTCTTCATATGATGGATTTTGCATGTTATGTTTGTTAGCCTCTCCTTGGCCGTAGCGAATAATCGCCGCAGCATAGTCTAAGTAAACAGCCATTTTAGATGCGCCTACTCCAAAACCCGCATCACAACGCTCTTTGGCTGCACGTGATGCAATGTCACGAGGCACTAGGTTTCCGAATGCAGGATAACGACGCTCTAAATAATAATCTCTTTCTTCTTCTGGAATCTCATTGGCTTTACGGGTATCGTTTTCCTTTTTAGGAACCCAAATACGGCCGTCATTACGAAGTGACTCCGACATCAAAGTTAACTTCGATTGGTGATCACCTGAAACTGGTATACAAGTTGGGTGAATCTGAGTGTAACATGGATTTGCAATGAAAGCACCTTTTTTGTGCGCTTTCCAAGCGGCTGTTACGTTGGATCCCATTGCATTGGTAGATAAGTAGAAAACATTTCCATAACCGCCAGTACAAAGCAATACCGCATGTCCGAAGTGACGCTCCAATGCACCTGTAACGGAATCACGCGCGATAATACCACGCGCTTTCCCGTCGATAGTTACGACATCAAGCATTTCGTGGCGTGTATACATTTTAACGTTACCCATGCCCACTTGGCGTTGCAAGGAAGAATAAGCACCTAATAACAATTGCTGCCCAGTTTGCCCAGCCGCGTAAAATGTCCGTTGAACTTGCGTTCCACCGAAAGAACGGTTAGAAAGCAATCCGCCGTATTCACGTGCAAATGGTACACCCTGTGCCACACATTGATCTATAATACTACCAGACACTTCTGCTAAACGGTGAACGTTTGCTTCTCGAGAGCGGTAGTCACCGCCTTTGATGGTATCGTAGAATAAGCGGTAAATGGAGTCCCCGTCATTTTGGTAGTTCTTTGCTGCATTAATACCTCCTTGTGCTGCAATTGAGTGCGCACGGCGTGGAGAATCTTGGAAGCAAAATACTTTTACTTTATATCCTAGTTCAGCTAACGAGGCTGCGGCAGATGCACCGGCCAAACCTGAGCCAACAATGACGATTTCTAACGAACGTTTGTTGGCAGGATTAACTAATGGCACGCTTGAGCGGTACTTGGTCCATTTTTCAGCCAGCGAACCTTCTGGAATTTTAGCATCTAATTTTGTCATAATCGTATCGGCTGAGGAATTATTGAATCAAATTAAAATAGAAGGCGATTGGCATCGCAGCAAATAATGCGGCAATTATAATGGAATAGATTGCGCCAATGGTCTTAATTGTAGGTGTGTACTTAGGGTGATTCCATCCCATCGTTTGGAATGCGCTTTGAAAACCGTGCAATAAATGATAGCCTAAGGAAATGCAACCTAATACATAAATGAGCACAACGATTGGACTTTGAAATACTATTTGCATTTCATTATATAGGGTATGTGTTTCAGTTAAGTCATTTGTCAAACGGGAGAAATACCAGAAATGTCTTAAGTGTACGATAAGAAATATCAATAATAATGTCCCCAACAAACCCATTGATCGCGAATACCATTTACTATTGGCTGCTCCATCTACAACCGCATAGGCTACGGGACGTTTCTTTTTATTAGCTAGCCAAAGACGAAGGCCATCAAAAATGTGTAGCAATAAACCGCCAAATAAAACAATTTCCATCGTTCGTATAATCGGGTTATGTGCCATAAATTCGGCCCCTTCGTTAAATGCGGCACCCCCATCATTCAAGAAAATCGTTGCATTTAAACCGCAATGTACAAGTAGGAAACTGATCAAAAATAGGCCGGTGATGGCCATGATGAGCTTTTTGCCTAGTGAAGAATTAAGTGATTTTGCTAGCCAAGCCATAAATAAGGTTGTTAGATTTAAGTAAAAACAATCAAAGCGATTGTTGATTTAAACAATGCTGCTGAATTTTAGCCTTCAAAACTACATTCCAATCGCTTCTCAATCAAATTAATCGCTTAAAAAATCTATTTTTTTTAATTATTAAATTTCGCCTTGTTAACTTGCTCATCTTCTCATTTGTTTTATGCGTAAATATATTTTTTTCTTCTTTTTGTTCTTCATTTCGGGCAGCCCCTTACTAGCTACGCACCTAAAGGGTGGGGAGATCACAGTTAAACGTATATCGGATAAAACGCTGACCTATGAGTTTACCTTAACCACCTATACAGAAAGTAATGCTGCGAATGATCAGCAGGAAGAGGTCAACTTTTGTTTCGGGGATGGTTCGGGTATTTTTAAGGCTAAACGTTGCTGTGGGACACCCATAAATTTGGGTAATGGGACATTGAAGAACATTTACAAGATTGAATATACGTATCCCGCACCCTCGCTCGTTTACCGTGTTTCCGCAGCTATCCCAAATCGGAATGATGGCGTTCGGAACATGACAAGATCTGTTGATGTTGCTTTTTATGTGGAGACAAGTTTCTCCATTAATTCCGGACTTGGTTTAAATTCCACGCCTTTACTGTTAAATCCAGCTGTTGACCTCACGGCCATTGTTGGTCAAAAATTCATTCATAATGCGAATGCGGTCGATGCTGAGGGTGACAGTTTAGCTTACCGATTGTCTGTCTCAAAGACTGGTGAAAGCGAAACGTGTAATTCTGTTAGTCGTGGGATTACAACACCTAATTTTAGGCAGCCAAACGAGGTATCTTCAGTCAAATCTAGTTTTGATATAAATCCGCTTACGGGTGATTTAGTGTGGGACACTCCACAAGAACTTGGACTTTATAACTGTGCATTTATAGTTGAAGAATGGCGAAATGGGGTTAAAATCTCCGAAACTGTTCGCGATATGCAAATCGAAGTGAAGGATGCGGATAACAGGGCACCTAAGTTAACGGTTCCCGCTGATGTATGTGTGTTAGCCGGAACGAACATTGTTCAAACGATAACGGCAGATGATGTGGCTTCCAAAACTGGACGTCTCGACCCATTGACCATCTTTAGTTCGGGTAATGTGTATGCGAATGTTGATCCAATTTATGCCGTATTACAACCATTTGCCTCATTTAATTCGATTCCTAGGCAAACATCACCTGCAAGGGCGACGTTTTCGTGGCAGACGGCGTGCCAACATATCCGCAAGGAGCCGTATGATGTTTTGTTTAAAGTTGAAGATAATCCGCCAACGGCCATTGGAAATGCCATCAAATTAGTTGATAGTAAAATATGGAAAATACGTGTTTTGGCGCCTGTGGTTCAAGGATTAAAAGTGGTCACTGGAACTTCCAGTGCTACATTGTCTTGGACTCCATATACCTGTTTATTGCCAAATACCTCATTGATTATTTATCGAAAATCAGGGCCTTGTGTTACGGTTGTCAATAAGTCCTGTGGAACGGGAATGACATTACCTGGTTTTGTGGAGATTGGACGTTTAAAGGCTACTGAAACTAGTTTTGAGGATAAGTCACTTCAGAAGAATACCAATTATACGTATGTCATTGTCGTTGCATTTACAAATTCAAAAGGGTTAGAGGACTTCAGTCCGATGTCTTCGGGTGTATGCGCGTTGATTGCTACTGCAGCGCCTGTAATGACGCAAGTATCCGTATTGAAAACATCAAAGACACAGGGTGAAATAAGTGTTCGGTGGTCGAAACCGCTAAATTTAGACACACTTTCATTTCCAGGTCCATATCAATATCAGCTAAAGCGTGCAGAAAGTATTTCAGCTGTTGAATTCAAATCAGTGGGCTCGCCGATAACCGATACCGTTTTTGTGGATAAGGGATTGAATACCTTGGAACGGGGTTATCGATATCAAGTGGATGTATTTTATGTAAAAAATCAAAAATTAGAGTTGTTGGATTCGCCCACTCCCGCGAGTTCGGTTCGTTTACAAGGAGTGGCTGCGGGAAAGACCATTAAATTAAGTTGGGAAGCCAATGTGCCTTGGAATAATAGTTTTCAGGTACATCGCATTTACCGCGCTCGTGGCAACGGAGTTTTCAATCAAATTAATGAGATCTCGGTAGGTGACCCAGCTACGTTTCAGTACACGGATTTAGGTGTGGATTTTGTGACAACAGATGGGAAATTTGATGTAGCGATTTTACCAGATTCAACCTATACTTATTTTGTTGAGACTGTTGGCGAATACGCTCGTCCTACATGGGCTAAAGGGCTCGTTAATGCGTCTCAATCGCTAGCAATAAAATCATTTATTGAACTTAATCCTTGCCCTCCTGTGCTGAAAATAGGGTCTAATCCATGTGATTCGCCGGGTGGTGATTGTTTGCCAACTAGTTTTACAAATACGTTAACGTGGACGCCTACTGTGACAAATTTGTGTGATCCTCAAATTGATTTTTATCGGGTTTATTTTTCAAAGACGGTGGATGGGAAGTATGGGTTTGTGGGGGAGAAAAAGGGTTTATCTTTTTTACATAGTCAGTCAAGTTCATTTGTGGGCTGTTATTATGTGACCGCAGTCAATTTTGATGGGAAAGAAAGTGCGAAGAGTAATACGGTTTGTCAAGATAATTGTCCTGCATTTGATTTGCCTAATTTATTTAGTCCCAATGGAGATCAAAAAAATGATCTGTTCTTACCTATGCGATGCCCAAGTTTTGTCAACCAAGTCACTTGTACAATAGTTGACCGATTCGGTCAAGTCGTTTACAACTACGATGGACCATTACTTGGTTTTGGTTGGAATGGTAAAGGATTGAATGGTCGGGATGTGCCACCGGGATCATATTTTTACACATGTGAGGTAAAGTTTGAAGTAGTGGATGAATCGAAGAAATCGAAATCATTGAAAGGATGGGTGGAGCTAATTCGTTAGTCGTTTTTATTGATGGGGATTGTGGTTTTTGTCAATGGGCCAGTGGTATCCTTCGTCGGATTTCAGCTGAGGAGTTGGCTATTTATCCGCAATCCACGGCGCTATGTAAGTCCTATCAAGAAAAAATCCCAGATTCTCGGTGGTCGTTAGCTACGGTTCAGGTGGTTACAAACGGTCGATTGTATATCAAATCTGCGGCGATTGCGGAGGTACTCAAGCATGCAAAATGGCCATTTTTGCCATTAAGGCTTGTTTTTTTACTTCCGGTAAAGCTTTTGGATCACATGTATGATTTCGTCGCCAAACATCGGTACTTTTTCAACGGAAAGGAAGCTTGTGAGATTAATTCGAAGGAGTAAATGGCTTGGAGACCTGGAAGAATAAAGGTGTAAGAACTTCTTTCCACTGGATGGCGGCGATTTCTAACGCGGCAAAATTGTAGTGAACGCCATCCCAACGCATGCCACCGTCTTTTACTGCTTGAAGATTTGCACCTTCGTAAGTGAAGTCAATTTCTTTCAACATACGAGATTGTGCTCTTCTGACTTTGATTTGGTCGGGTATGTCTTGCCCCGCATTGGATAGCGCAATCATGAATGGTAAATTCGGTTGACCTATTAAATCACGGGTTTTTTGAATGTAGCGTTTGGTGAAATAAATGATGTCATTTTCAGCCTCATTGTAATCATTTTCCCCATGAACGACAAGTATGGCGCGAAGGCCAGTTTTCTTCATGTCGGTAAGTAAACTTTGTTCGAATCGGGCATACGGGTAACGGATTTTCCAGTCGTAGATTTTATTTTCAAAAGGCTCTCCATATGCTGATTTCCCCCATTGAATTGAGGTCGTTCCCCCTTGGCCCGTATTGTATAATAATATAGGAACATTAAGTTTCTTTTTGGTGTAGTCGGCGACACGTCCCCAGAAAGCTGGATTTGCGCCAGGTATTGACCATAATTTTATTTGACACCAGGTTTTGTCGTAATCGCTAATTACGTAGGGTTCTTGTCCTTCTGCCAGTGAATGGCCAATCACAGCAAAGACTTCACCTACATTTATGGTGGTCGGCAGTAAACCATCTGTTGCAATTTTTCCGTCTGTAATGAGTTGAATTTGAGCATAGTAGCCGCCGCCAACTAATTTGAATTTACCCGAAAATTGTTTGTTGGCCACATCCACGGTCAAATTTTGCCAATCAGTTGATTGCCCACCAAGTCTACTGACAAATTTAATTTTGGCTGTTTGGAAAGTTGCTCCAGCTTGTCCTTTAATGATAATTTCTCCTTCGTTGCTGTTCGATCTTTGCACAAAAGTTTTACTTTTTTCGAGATCAATGCTTGCTGTGGCTGGTGCTAGAAAGGTATCGTTCGGTGAAATCGGCTCTTGGTCTGAGGTGCATGCTCCTAAGACAAAAATGCTGATAAAAAGAATGCTTACGGTTAATAATCGTTTGTGCATTTGCTGGCGTTGTTTTTAAAACCGACTAGAAAAAATTATCTTTGCCGAGCTAAAATTTAGCCCAAATTTAATAAATATAATATGAAAGCATATATTTTTCCGGGTCAAGGTTCTCAATTTCCTGGTATGGCGAAGGATTTGTACGAGCAATTTGATTTAGCTCGTTCGATAGTGGATGAGGCGGATTCAATTTTAGGATTTTCGTTGGCGAAGGTGATGTTTGAGGGGACGGATGAGGAATTGAAGCAAACGCGCGTGACGCAGCCAGCCATTTACTTGCATTCCGTTTTGGTTGCTAAGTTGGGCAAAGATTTTAATCCTGGTATGGTCGCAGGGCATTCGTTGGGTGAATTTTCAGCCTTGGTTGCTGCCGGAGGATTGGCATGGCAAGATGGCTTACAGTTAGTATATAAGCGTGCATTGGCCATGCAAAAGGCATGTGAAATTCAGCCTAGCACCATGGCGGCAGTTTTAGGATTGCCAGATGCAACAATTGAAGAGATTTGTGCCGCTTATGGTTCATCGGTTGTTGCCGCAAATTACAATTGCCCAGGCCAAGTAGTAATCTCGGGTTCTGTGGAAGGAATCGAGGCGGTTGGAATTCAGTTAAAAGAAGCGGGGGCAAAGCGTGTATTGCCCTTACCAGTGGGAGGGGCGTTTCATTCCCCTTTTATGGAGCCAGCGCGAATTGAGTTAGCAGCAGCTATTGAAGCTACGGCAATTGCGAATCCGGTTTGTCCGATTTTTCAAAATATCAATGCGCAAGCATCACAGGATTCAGGTCAAATTAAGGCAAATTTAATCGCGCAATTGACTGGTGCGGTTCGTTGGACGCAATCGATAGAAGCTATGGTTACCGGTGGTGCCAGTGAATTCATTGAATGTGGCCCTGGTAAAGTTTTACAAGGCTTAGTTCGTAAGATTCATGCGGAGGCCGAAGTATCGTCAATGGAATTGGCTGATTTATAGGAAGTAGTCTCGTCAGTGCTCAAATAAATCATTTTTTTTTGGGCGATATTTGATTTTTTCCAAGATAGAACTTACTTTTGCATCACATTTTGATACTGACCTATGGTGTAATGGTAACACACCAGTTTTTGGTTCTGGTTTTCTAGGTTCGAATCCTGGTAGGTCAACAGAATAATAAATTAGAGCCTTCTGCAGCAATGTGGAAGGCTTTTTTTGTTTGTTCAATTTTTGAGTAGACGCTTTAAATTTTCATCACTTTCTGATTTTTTAAACTCTTTACTTTGTTTCCCCCAGGTCCAAATCGTTAAAGGAAGCGTAACACCCCGCTGCAATTCCTCCGAGATGCCTGGTGTTACATCACCTTTAATCGTGCTTATGACAACTACGCCATTTGCTCCACGTACTCCGTACATAGCGGTTTGAGATGGATCTTTTAAAACTGTCACCGAAGCAATGTCATTGGGATTTATGGAATTAATATTTCCGTTGATTGGGACTCCATCGACGACATATAAAGGGCTATTTGCATTTATCGAACCAATTCCTCGAACACGAACCATAGCTCCTCCGCCAGGTGAATTATCATTCCCAATCGTAACTCCGGACACTTGCCCTTGTAATTTTTGATTGACTGTGGCTACATTTACTTGGTTTAATGTCCGATTGTCAACCTCATTAAGCGATTTTGATGTTATTTTTTCTTTTGAATTTGAGGGAATTAATTGCACCCCAATACCAGGCTCACCTTGGGCATTTCTGCCATTTATAAACTTTACCTCATGAATTTGTTTTAATGGAATCGCAGAAGTATCCCTGAATTCTTGCTGATTTACTTTGTCGGCAGGCTCATGCCAAATAACCCACATGGTGTCTTTGCGGATTGTGATTTGTTGGCGTTCACCATGAAAGTATTTTTTCAAAATGCTTTCCGCTGTTTCAGATTGTCCGAACGCTTGTAAGCCCAGTAGCATAAAAATTAAGATTTTCTTCATTTGTTTAATTCGCCTAGTTTCTCATAAGAGAGAATCATCGAACGAACGTTATGGTAGTTGATTTTCCAATTATGGGACATGTGACGCCAGATAGGCTCACCTTCTCGCGTCATGAGTGGCCACCACTCACCTGTGAGTTGATTAATCATTTTGTCAAAAACAAATCGGTGAACTTGTTTATGTGCTTCTAAAAATCTTTGATCTTTGGTTAGTTTGAATGCGTCTAGCATGCCGATGAGCATTTCGGCTTGTTGCCAAAATTCCTTCTCGAAATCCGATGCTTCACCTGTATGCGAACCTTCCACGTAAACGCCACCAAATTCCCAATCAATGCCGTGGTCTAAGGCATGATAAAAAGCTTTTTCTATGTTTGGCCGATATTTCTCCAGATCAAATCCACCGATTTTGATGGCATGCATGAGGAGCCAACCGAATTCCGCGTTGTGGCCGTAGGAGGTATTGTCTGTTGATGAGGCTTTTTGGCCTCCATCCGCAAAACGGTCCCAGCCCCAAACAATGTCAAATTTGATTTGTGGGGCTACGTCCCAATTTGCCCAAAACTGTGGAATGCCTGTTCCAGTAACCGGATGCATGATTTTATGAATCAAAATTTCGATCACTTCTTCTAGTTTTCGGCGGTGTATCTCCTTTCCACTTGCTTCATATAAAGTTGTAAATGCCTCCATTAAATGCATGTGGACATCTAGCGTTTTGCGATCTCCTCCGGGCGATCCGGGTCCCACAAGTGACCAATCCGCCGCAAAAAATTCCCAGTAACCACCGTGATACGTGTCTACTGCATGTTTTTGTAAAAGATCAAAAACCTTCTCTGCATATTCCAAGCCGATGAGGTCACCCGTTGCAAGCGTATACTCACTTAAGGCATAAATAGCAAAACTATGTCCATAGCCTATTTTTTGTTTGTTTGTGGCCTTACCCGCCCGATCCGTCATCCAATAAAATCCACCATGTTCTGCATCCCACATTTTTTCGAGAAGAAATTTGACTCCATGTTCTGCCATCTCTTTCATGATTGGTCCCCCAAAACCATGTCGGTAAGCCTGCGCATACGTGAAGACGGATCGCGTTTGAGCAATTAAAGATTTTTCGTCATCTCCGGCATCGTTCCCAAATTCATCAAAATGGGTTAGGAAGCCTCCTTGATTTTTATCGATTGTTCTCGATGTCCAAAAGGGTAGTAATTGATTTTCCGTGTAGGTTTTAATTTCCGATTGCATCATGAAGTTGTTTAATTTCTTGTGGGCTTGCGCTGCCCGTTTCTCCTATTTTTTGAATGCTGATATGAACAGCTAAACTAGCGAATTTACATGATTCTGCGATGCTAGCTCCTGTTGCTTTTGCCGCACTAAATGCAGCGACGACCATGTCACCTGCGCCCACGGTATCGATGGGGCCTTGAACAGGTATTGCTTTTTCCCAGTGAAATTCTGTCGGACTCGCATAGATCATACCTTGCTCTCCTAAGGTTACAAGGACTGGTTTATTGCGTTGAACAACCCATTGCTTTATTTGAAATTCGAAGTCAGTTACTTCGCCAATAATGTTTTTAAATTCCTCTTCATTAACCTTCAAAAGGGTATTTTGGGCTTCATTTCCCAAGCTACGAAGGTCGGCAATAGCCTTTTCGTTGGTAATGTTTTGTAATAGGTTTAAGCTTTCCTTATTCAGTAATGGGTACTTGAATTGTTCGTTGATAACCACCCAATGATACGCATCGATTTGTTTTTCAAGTGTATCAATTAACGGTTTTGCATGTGTGTGAAATTGTAGATTGCGTGTGCCGAAATCTAATCGATTTTGTTCCTCATTCACCCGCATCGGCTTCGTGTACGTAGGTGTATCTAATGCATCAATTACATGGAGGTGTTTCGTTGAAATGTGGTATTTTTCGGCCTCATGACTCATTTCGCGCCCAAATAAGTCGTTTCCTCGAACGCCAAAAGCATCAACTTGAACGCCGAGGCTAGCTAAATTTTTTGCCACATTACCTGCTCCACCTAAATAAGCCTGCGGTTTTTGGCAGATATGCACTACTTTGCCTGTTTCGACTGAAATTTCTGAACTATCTGGGTTGATATCAAAATAGAAATCCAACGCATAATCACCGATGACGGCCATCTTAAGCTGGCTGATTTGCGCCAAAAGAGCGTCTAAACGCTTGGAATTCATGAATTTAAATTTGTTGATTTGAAATTACACAAAATAAGTTTTGAAGTCAATTTATTATCTTCCCACTTACCTTTGGCAATCCTCCAAGGTTTGCCAAAGGTATAGGGGGGATTCGTTTTTTCAAGCTGAAAAACTGATAAATCGACACTTAAATAGTGATAATATTCTGCGTGGAATTTATTATTTTTGGGCTTTTATTTACCTTATCTTCTTTGTTTTGGCATTAATTAAATCTATTTCAGGCATCCGTGGGACGATTGGAGGAAAACCTGGTGAAGGCCTGAGTCCAATTGATATTGTTACGTTTGCCGCCGCTTATGGCGCTTGGTTAAAAGGAACCAAACCCACATCCAACCAAATTGTACTTGGCCGAGATGCGCGGATTTCGGGTTCCATGGTTTCTTCATTGGTAGCAAATACGCTTATTGGGCTTGGTTGGGATGTTTTGGATATTGGTTTATCTACAACTCCTACGGTTGAGCTTGCTGTCCCATGGACGAAATCTGCAGGCGGAATTATTATTACCGCCAGCCATAATCCAGCTCAATGGAATGCACTTAAATTACTTAACGACGCAGGCGAATTTATTTCAGATGCTGATGGGAAAGCGATGCTCGCTTTAGCTGAAAATCTTGATTTTACCTTTGCAGAAGTAACTAAATTAGGTAAAATCACTCAAGATGATTCGTTTTTACAACAACACATTGATCACGTCTTAGGACTTCGTTGGGTAGATAAATCAGCTATTCAAGCCAAGAATTTTAAGGTTTTAGTCGATGCTGTTAATTCAACCGGAGGAATCGTGGTGCCTCAGCTCCTTAATGCGCTTGGTGTGATGGATGTGGATGTGATATTTGGGGAACCTAATGGACATTTTGGGCATAATCCGGAACCTTTACCAGAGAATTTGATTGAAATGATTGCCAAAATGAAGGCAGGCTCATACGATTTAGGTATCGTCGTTGACCCCGATGTAGATCGTTTGTGTTTCATCTCGGAAGATGGAAGTGCATTTGGTGAGGAATATACATTAGTTGCTATTGCGGATTATATCTTGTCGATTGAAAATGGGAATACAGTTTCCAATCTGTCTTCAACGCGGGCTTTGGCAGATGTGACGCAAAAGCATAAAGGAATTTATTTTGCTGCTGCTGTAGGTGAAGTTAATGTGGTGACAAAAATGAAAGCTGAAAATGCAATCATTGGCGGAGAAGGTAATGGTGGTGTTATTTTCCCAGAGTCGCATTATGGACGTGATGCATTAGTTGGCATTGGATTATTTTTAACGCATTTAGCCCGTAAAAATAAAAAAGTTAGTGACTTGCGCGCTGAATATCCTGCCTACATTATGTCGAAAAACAAAATTGAACTTTCGGCAAATTTGAATGTTGATTTAATCTTGGCGACTGTCGCCGAACAATTTAAAGAGGAACGTGTAAACACCATTGATGGCGTTAAAATAGATTTTGCAGATCGCTGGGTTCATTTACGCAAATCAAATACGGAACCAATTATTAGAATTTATTCTGAGGCACCAACGGAGTCCGAAGCGAATGGGTTAGCCCAACAAATTATGCAGGCAATCAAAGCGATTGCCAGCAAATAAGAATAACATGACATCAACAACTAAAACACCAATTTACTTAGACAATGCAGCAACCACCTCTGTGGATCCGGCGGTATGGTCTGAAATGCAGCCTTTGTTTGAGCAATTTACCGCAAATCCATCGTCGATTCATGCCCATGGCCGACAAGCCAAAGTTGTCGTAGAAAAAGCAAGGAAGGCCGTAGCTGCTTTGTTAAATACGTCGCCAGCTGAAATATTTTTCACGTCCGGAGGTACAGAAGCGGATAATACGGTGATTCAATCGGCAGTTTTATACGGTGGTGTCAAGACGATTATTACATCGCCCCTAGAACATCATGCGGTTTTACATACCGCTGAGGCATGGGGAAAATTAGGTGTAGCAGAGGTGAAATTGGTTCAAATTACAGACCAAGGAGATATTGATTTGGGTCATTTAGAGGAGCTGTTGGCAGATAGTCCAAAGGCCTTAGTAAGCCTAATGCATGGAAATAACGAAATTGGAAATATAGTGGATTTGCATGCGGTAGGAAATTTATGCCGTAAATATGGTGCCCTTTTTCATTCTGATACGGTACAAACAGTAGGTCATTTTATACACGATTTACAAGCCTTACCTGTCGATTTTATCGTGGGTGCTGCCCATAAATTTCATGGGCCTAAAGGTATTGGATTTTTATATGCGCGTGCTGGAGTGGGCTTTCATCCATTAATGCACGGCGGAGCACAAGAGCGCAATCAGCGTGGAGGAACAGAAAATGTGTATGGGATGGTTGGCCTAGCAAAAGCGTTATCATTGGCCTATGAATCTATGGAATCCCACATGTCCCACATTAAATCCATTAAATCTTATTTTATCGAAGGACTTAAAGCTCGCTTTCCAGGTGTGGAGTTCAACGGTCGGTCAGGCGAAATAGACACAAGTTTATACACAGTTTTGAATGTTCGCTTTCCAAACGTTCCTGATGGCGATATGCTTTTATTTCAATTGGATATTGAAAAGATATCGGCTTCAGGTGGCAGTGCCTGCTCTAGCGGCACATCTGTGGGTTCACATGTGCTTTCAGCTTTAAATCCTGCAGCAACTGGCGCCGCAGTACGCTTCTCTTTTTCGAAGAATAATACCAAAGAGGAGATTGATCGCGTACTTGAGGTGCTGGAAAGATTGGTCAAATAGATTAAAAATAGACGCGAAACTTGAACTGTACCCAAAAAGTTGGACAACTTATTGGATGCAGTCCACACTCCGCGTCTTTTTTGTTTTTCAACGTCTAACGTCCAATATTCTAATATGCACGCGCAAACAATACGCGTTTGCTAGATGGATTTCCGGTCAAAATACAATTCCCTGCTTGCTCCTTGGCATCTAATGGAATGCAACGAATCGTTGCTTTCGTTAAATCCTTTATTTTTTCTTCCGTTTCAGATGTACCATCCCAGTGGGCTGAAACGAATCCGCCGATGTCTAATTTGGCATTAAATTCATCCCACGAGTTCACTTCAAATGTATTTTCGGTACGGAATGACAATGCCTTCGCATAAATTTTTTCCTGAATATCCGCTAATGTGTCAACCACCACCTGCTCAATTCCTTCGAATACCATGGATGTTTTTTCACGGGTATCTCGACGAGCTAATTCAATGGTCCCATTTTCCATATCTCGATTTCCAATCGCTAGGCGAATAGGCACACCTTTTAATTCATATTCGGCAAATTTAAAACCTGGGCTTTGGTTTTCCGATACATCAAATTTAACCGAAACCCCTTGCTTACGTAGCGTTTTTACAAGTGGATTTACTTTATCCTTGATTGCATTTAATTGGTCTTCTCCCTTATAAATAGGCACAATTACTACCTGAATTGGGGCTAATTTAGGTGGTAAAACCAATCCTTGATCATCCGAATGAGCCATAATTAAGGCCCCCATCAAACGCGTAGAAACACCCCACGAAGTTCCCCAAACATAGTCTAATTGGTTTTCCTTACTTAAGAATTTCACGTCAAATGCCTTGGCGAAATTCTGACCTAAAAAGTGAGACGTTCCGGCTTGTAAAGCTTTTCCATCTTGCATAAGTGCCTCGATACAATAGGTTTCATCTGCTCCAGCAAAGCGCTCATTAACTGTTTTAATTCCCTTGACCACAGGCAAAGCCATGAAATTTTCGGCGAATTCGGCATACACATCCAACATCCGTTCCGTTTCTTCAATGGCCTCTTGCTTGGTTGCATGTGCCGTGTGCCCTTCTTGCCAAAGAAATTCTGCGGTACGTAAGAAAAGGCGCGTACGCATTTCCCAGCGAACAACATTTGCCCATTGATTGATCAATAATGGTAAATCTCGATAGGATTGAATCCAATTTTTGTAAGATGACCAAATTACTGTTTCAGACGTAGGCCGTACGATTAATTCCTCCTCCAGCTTGGCATCTGGATCCACAATCACACCACCCCCATTGGGGTCATTTTTTAGTCGGTAATGGGTAACAACAGCGCATTCTTTGGCAAAACCTTCCACGTGTGAAGCTTCTTTTGAAAGAAAAGATTTAGGTATAAACAAGGGAAAATAGGCATTTTCGTGACCAGTTTCCTTGAACATATCATCTAGAGCACGTTGCATTTTTTCCCAAATGGAATAGCCATATGGTTTAATGATCATACATCCGCGAACGGCCGAATTTTCAGCCAAATCAGCCCGTTTTACTAATTCATTATACCATTCTGAATAATTTTCGGAACGACTAGGTAGGGATTTACTCATAAGATTTATTTCGCAATTTTATATTCTCGTTTCATTGTTCTGCTAGTAAGTGTTTAGGTTCTACCATTTTTGTTCTATAACTTAGACTAAAATTCCTAGACCTAGCGTTAATACGTATAAATAATCGAACTTTGAGCGCCAAAGATACGTTATTGTCTGTAGTTTTAACTTATAATTTAATCACTTTAGCCATGAAAAATTATTGGAATGCCTTCGTAGTTGTGGCCAGTTTATTTATTTTTTCCGCGTGTTCGCTCTCGCAACCCGGAAGCCAGCAGTCTTTAGTGGCTGATGATTTATATGATTCTTTTCAAAAACCTGCTTCCGCATATACCCCTAAAAAAAGTTCAAATTACCTTAATCCAGAAGAAGACGCTACCTTAATTCAAGAAGAAGAGGGAGTTATGATTCGTGAGGATGAAACTAATTTTTTGAATTCGCGCAGTGTTTATGCGAATTCGTATGCAGACGGGTTTAACTCCGGTTTTCAGTCAGGAATGTTTTCCGCCAATCCTTGGAATAATTGGTACAATAATCCCTTCATTTCATTTGGCATGGGAGGATTCTATGGTTCACGTATTATTGCGCCTATCAACGCATGGGGAATGTATGATCCATTTTTAAATCCTTTTGCGTTCAATCGTTTCTCCGGGTTCTACGACCCTTATTTTGGATTTAATGGATTTCGTAACCCGTATGCGTTCAATGGTTTTGGCATGGGTGGCTTTGGTATGGTAGGCTTCGGTAACATGGGCGGCTTTGGAGGATTTAATGGCTACGGGAATACAAATTATTACAGTACTCCTTCAGCTATAAATATAACGCGTGAACCTGCCATGCGACCAAATCGTGGCCCGAGAGAAGAGCGCTCAACGAACAGATACAGTGATGGAAATATGAATAACTCACCTAGAGGTGGTAATAACTCGTATAATGCGCAAAGTACGAACCAACCACGTGCAACAAGTGGCCAATCTAATAATGCTCCAGTTCAGGCTGCACCGCGTCGTAATACTAATTTTGAATATAGATCTGCGCAGCCTCAAACAAACTACAGCCAACCTCAGCAGAATTATTCAGCTCCATCCTCAAATTATAATTCGGGGGGGTCTTATTCAGGTGGCAGTGGTGGTGGTGGTTCTTCACGTGGTCCAAGATAAGGTATTCATGAAAAAGCTTCTTTTATTCTATGTATCTGTGCTCACAGTGACACAGATGCATGCACAGATTTATTCCTATCCGAATTTAGCCAGACAATTTAGTTCAAGTTATGCGACAGGCTCAGCCCGTATGCAAGGTCTGGGTGGTAGTTTTGGTGTTTTAGGTGCCGATTTGAGTTCTATATCGGGCAATCCTGCTGGATTAGGGTTTTATACCCGTTCCGAAGTTGGAATGAATGTTGGGTTTCTAGACGCACAGACTACATCAAATTACTTTGATCAATCTACCCAAGAGTCAAATTCAAGTTTACACATACCTAATTTTGGCGTTGTGATTACGGGAGATTACATGAATCGGTCGGATTGGCGGGGGACTTTTGGGTTTAGTTATTCGCAACGTACCGTGTTTACACAACCTTTACAAGTTGAGGGATTGAATAACCGCAGTTCGTATTTAGATTTCTTAATCGAAAAAGCGAATAGTCGGTATAATTATGCTGGGGGTGGTGATATAGATGGCAACGTAATCGATGATGAATATGATTCTTTTAGTAAAGCTGCTAATACGCTCGAAGGCGTTGCCTATCAAACATTTTTGATCAACAATTCAAGTTCTGGTGGTGCTCCTTTTAATCGATTTGAGCCGAATTTGCCTACGAACCAATTTGGTGTGGCTACAAATTCGGGTGTAGTTTCGCAATGGAATTTTAGTTACGGGGCCAACTATAAGGAGCGTTTATTTATAGGCGTTGGTCTACATTTTTCGAAATTAAAGTCCATCAATGATTTTAGTTGGACCGAAGAATTTATCGGAGCCAATTACATTGCCGGTTTTGAAACGAATGAAAAACTGGAGACTACAGGTTCAGGCATATCGGCTACGCTGGGCTTAATTTACAAATTAACACCAAGTTTACGCATTTCGCTAGCTGCTGAGTCGCCTATGTATTACGATCAAATGGCAGAAAGATTGACTGGAATTACATTTCCACGTGTTTTTGGTGTTCCTTCTGAGTTAAATGGAAATCCCATAACGATTACAAAAGTTAATCCAGTTCGACTAATGCCAAACGAGTTTAATTACCAAATGACAACCCCACTAAAGTTTTCAGCGGGAGCTGCCTATTTTTTCGGTAAGCGTGCTCTAGTAAGTTTTGATGCGGAATATATGAACTACCCAGGAATTCGTCTTGCTGCGGCTGAATTGGGCGCGTTTGCCAACCAGCAATTTAAAGATAAATATAATGGACAAGTTAAGGCCAATTTTCAGTCAGCACTTAACCTTAAAGTAGGCGCTGAAATTCGAGTTAGTTCAGCTTGGAGCGTTCGTGGGGGAGTGGTAACGTATGGACAAATTTACGCTTCAGATTATGATTTAATTGATCGAAGCCAGTTTCAAATTTCAGCCGGGTTGGGTTATCGTTCCAATGCCTTTTATCTAGACTTGGGTGTTTGGCAACGTACCGGGAAGGATGCTTACACGCCATATGTATTAAAAAATGCAGCTGATTATGGTTCAGCTGCATTGCAAATTTTGAATACCCAAGTAGTAATCGGAGGCGGTGTCTATTTTTAAACAGGAATGTATTGTTCTAAAAGCCAAAGGATCTGACTTACCGTTATTTCTCCATCTACTTGAATATCAGATTTTTGATATTCAGGAAGGCGTTCTTGAAATGTTTTCTTAATCGATTCAATGACTACTTCCTCACTTTGCGTTTTGTCCAATAATGGACGATTATTTCCTTGAGCCTTATAAAGTCGTTTTGCCAAATCGTTGACATCTACATTTAAAAAGATACTTATGCCATTTTGCTTTATGAATTCCATGTTATTATTAAAGCAAGGAACGCCGCCACCCGTTGCAATAACCATCGATTGATCCGGCTGAAAGCCATGCAATGTCTTCTTTTCTAATTCCCTAAAGTGGGCTTCGCCATAATTTGAAAATATTTCTGATACAGTCTTTTGTTCCCTTGTTTCAATCAATTTGTCCATATCAGTAAAGCTGTATCCCAAATTCCGCGCTAATTCTTTCCCTAATGTGCTTTTTCCTGATGAGGGCATTCCGACTAAATAAATATTTTTCATTCCTGTACTAGTTTAAACTTTGATGAATTTCATCCGCGGTAGGAAGGCTATAGGCCGACCATTTTCCTTTGACGGTTCCTTGGCTAATAAGCCAAAGACCGGGACTTGAGCGAATGATTGTTTTTAAAACTTTGGTATCTGCTGATAAGGCAGGGAAGGCCAATTGGTATTGATGTCTCAATGCATTCACCTCTTCATCTGTAGACGCACTGATTAACCAAATAGGTACTTTAAGTTCTTTTGCTAGGGCTGCTATGGTTGAAAACACCTTTTCATGTGTGTGATGTACATTAGGGACGATGACTAAAACATGATTGCCATTAAATAGCTTTTGTGTATAATTTGTGGTGTCACCGTCCACCCAGAGCTGGTAATCCGTGATCAATGGCCTAGCTTCTTTTTCATTAAGGGCTCGCATGGAAACATATTCTGCCTTAGGATCTGTGGGCATCTCCGTTAATTCGGTTTCCTTCCCATTAATCTTGTAGATGTAACTAAATTTCAGTTCCTCCCGGTTTTTCATGTTTTTAGGAATATTTTCCCCAATGGCATAGGGTAAACTATCCCAAATAGGTAGAAAAAAGTAGGAATATACACCAAAACCAATACTGAGTAGGGCACTCAATAAGACCCATTTGCCGCTTTTTGAGCGAAGAGTAGGCTTATCTGTAGCAAACAATAAACCGGTCAAGACTAATAAAAAGATATCTTTACCAAATGACGTCCATGGAGTCAATTTGATGGCTTCCCCAAAACACCCACAGTCGGTGACTTTATTGAAATAAGCCGAATAAAACGTTAGAAAGCTAAAAAATAGAATTAATCCAATAAAGCTGTAGAGGATTTTTTTCGTCTGGAAATTGAGCCATAAAGCGATCGCGAGCACTACTTCGGCGCTGCTTAATAAGATCGAAAGGAGTAAGGCTTGAGGAATAAGTAATTTCCAAAACCCAGACATCCATGGGAAATCTACCGAAAAAACGTCAAAATATTCCTCCAACTTTAGTTGAGTTCCTATTGGGTCATTAAGTTTAATGAGCCCAGAGAAAAGAAATAGTCCTGCCAGCAGAAAAGTGGCAATTTGACGGGTTAGTTTCATGTAATTTATTGTTGCTGCTGAGCCATTTGAATTTGCCCTTGTTTCAATTGAATTAGGCAGAAAACAGCATAATTCAACATGTCTTGGTAATTGGCTTCCACTCCCTCTGAAACGAGTGTAACTCCTTGATTGTTTTCAATTTGCTTAGTCCGGAATATTTTCATTAATATCAAGTCGGTCATGCTACTTATGCGCATATCGCGCCACGCTTCACCGTAATCATGGTTTTTATTTCGCAATAATTCCAGGGTTATTTCGACTTGTTGGTCATAATGCTGGCCAATTTCTGATGGACTAAATTCCATTTGATCCGAATTTTCAAGCGATTTTTGAATTAATGCAATAATACAATAATTGATGATGCCTATGAATTCACTTTCGATACCATCTTCGATTTTTTGAAGACCTTTATCTTGGATACTGCGAATGCGTTGAGCTTTGATGAAAATCTGGTCAGTTAGACTTGGCAAACGTAAAATTCGCCATGAAGTGCCGTAATCTTTGTTCTTTTTATCGAACAAGGCTTTGCAGTATGCAATTACTTGGCGATATTCGATTTCGGTTTGGGAAGGCGATGAGTCCCTATTCATACGGTCTTAATTTTTACGATGCTCGTTTTCTTTTAGCCTACAAAAATATTTAATTTATCCTAAATTTCAGCCGATTTGAAATCTCTTTTTCCATCTTTTCAAACTATTCGATTGCAAGATCGAATTTTGTCGTTTGAGCGCCCGGTGATCATGGGGATTTTAAATAGTACACCGGATTCTTTTTATGCAGAAAGTCGGGTGGCTAATCTTGAAATTTCCAGAGAACGCGCCGCGAGTATGGTCGCCCTCGGAGCTACTTTTTTGGATGTTGGTGGTCACTCAACACGCCCAGGAGCTGCACCTGTCAGCACTCAGGAGGAAATTGATCGCGTAATTCCTGTAATTTCTATGCTTCGAGAAGCGTTTCCGGATGTCTTTATTTCTGTTGATACATATCGTTTGGCTGTTGCCCAAGCTGCGTTTGCTGTTGGCGCCCATCTATTTAATGACATTGGAGCCGGTCAAATGGACGATGGTATTTTCGAATGGGTGGCAGCACATAAAATTCCTTATGTCTTAACACACAGTGTAGGTAAGTTTACTGAGGTACATGATGTGCCAAATTACAAGCAAGTTGTTGAAGATGTCTGGTCAAATTTGGCTTTGAAATTACAGGAATTACGCCAATTGGGTGCTGTGGATATTTTTATTGATCCTGGTTTTGGATTCTCTAAATCGTTAGAACACAATTATGAGTTAGTAGTACACTTAGAAAACTTTACAAATTTGGGTGCTCCTGTGCTAGTTGGCTTATCGCGCAAAACCATGATTTATAAAGAATTAGGCATTTCAGCGGCAGAATCTTTAAATGGAACGAGTGTGTTACATACGATTGCCTTGCAAAAGGGAGTATCTGTTTTGCGCGTACATGACGTTGCGGAGGCTGCTGAAGTCATTCATTTGGTAGAAAAAATAAAACAATATGGAATATCCGATTTGGTTTAATGGTTCTTGGAAAAAGGCCTCTGAAGTACATGTTTCGGTTAAGGATGTTGGCTTTTTAAGGGGCTATGGCATTTTTGATTTTTTCCGAATTATGGATGGAAACCCTGTGTTTTTATCCGACCATCTCGATCGATTTATACGCTCAGCAGACTTGATGGGGTTGAAGTATAGTTATTCGAAAGAGGAATTAGCTACATGTATTCATGAATTAGCGGCCATGTCGACGGATGCTTGTTTGGGTGTAAAAATGGTGCTGACAGGTGGAGAAAGCAGTAATGGCTTTGAACCTGCAGAATCTTCTAATTTGTGGATACTACCTGGTGTTTTTCAATTTGCGGATCCAATCAAAGGCATGCGTTTGATGAGTCAGGTATATGTACGGGAAATGGCAGAAATCAAGTCGTTGAATTATGCGTTTGCGATACGGAATTGGGCGCACGTAAAAGCCGCTGGTGCTGATGATTTAATTTATTATACCATGGAACACGGTGTATCCGAATCCTCGCGGAGTAATTTGTTTTACGTTAAAGACGGTGTTATTCATACGCCTGATGTCCATATTTTGGAAGGGATTACGCGTAAGCATATGATAGATTTGGCTTCTGAAAAGTATCAAGTTAAAATTGGTCATTGTTCATTAGCTGATTTTCTACATGCCGACGAGGTATTTACCACGGGTAGCACGAAACGTGTTGTTCCCATTTTAGCCATTGATGGCAATGTGATAGGCAACGGAGCGCGTGGGCCTGTGACGAAGCAACTCTATGATATGTTGGTTGAGTCCGAAGGGAAATAGTCCGAAGTCTAACGTCCAGCGTCTAACTTTTTGGTCTAAACGCCTTCATATTTTCCTCATTGCATTCCAAATAAGGCCCACCTATCAGATCAATGCAATAGGGGATGGCAGGGAAAACGACTTCTAAACATTGGCGAATTGCCTTCGGTTTTCCCGGTAGATTGACAATCAGAGTTTGATTCAAAATCCCAGCGGTTTGTCGGCTTAGTATCGCCGTAGGTACATATTGCAGACTTACTGACCGCATTAATTCACCAAAACCAGGGAGCATTTTTTGGCAAACAGCTTCAGTCGCCTCCGGAGTTACATCGCGTAAGGCTGGGCCTGTACCTCCAGTGGTCACCAACAAACAAACTTCTTCACTCATTTCAATCATTTTGGCCTCTAGTAAAGCTTGCTCATCTGGAATAACGGCATAAACGACTTCGAATTTTGAGGTCAAATATTCGTTTAATAATTCAACAACTGCCTTGCCCGGGATATCTTCGTAGATACCCGCGCTCGCTCGGTCAGACACATTGATGACGCCTATTTTGATCATTTTCGCTTCGATTTAAGTTTCTTCTCCATCGGGATGGGCTCGTCGAGTAAATCTCGAATGACAATGGAAGCCATGACGCCTCCAAAAGCAGCAGGAAGATAGGAGATGGTGCCGTAGGCCGACTTCTTAAAGTTGCTTCCATCGGTCAAAATAAGCGATTCATCTTTTACTTTTTCGAGTGAAAATACGGTTTTGATACCTTTTCCGACACCCATTTTTCGGATACGCTTACGAACTAATGACGCTAAATAACACTGACGAGTATCAAATAAATCTCCTGTACGCAATTGTGTTGGATCCATCTTGCCCCCAGCTCCCATTGAACTAGCAATGCGGTATTTTAAATCATAGGCCGTTTTTAAAAGCGTAATTTTAGGCGTAACCGAATCAATGCAATCCATGACGTAATCAAATTTCGTGTTCTCTAGAATTTCCTTTGCCGCTTCAGGACTCAAAAATGTTTCATGCGTAGTTAAGTGCAAGGCAGGGTTGATGGCCAACAACCGTTCCGCCATAATCTGTGCTTTTGATACACCATGATTAGTTGACAAAGCCGGTAATTGTCGATTTCGATTGGTCGGATCCACCACATCACCATCCACAATAGTCATGGTTCCCACGCCCGCGCGCGCGATAAATTCGGCCGCAAATGAACCGACGCCTCCAAGGCCAACGACCAATACGTGCGCTTTTTGTAATGTTTGAATTCCAGTTGAACCAATTAATAGCTCAGAGCGACTGAGCCAGCTAAGATCATTCGTTTGCATACTTAGGCAATTTCATCCTTGATTTGGTATTGTGTAGTTTTATCTGAATTCGTGATAAGTAACTCGCCTAAAAAGCCAGCCACGAATAATTGAACCCCTAGAATGATTGCGACCAAGGCTAAAAAAAATAACGGATTATCGGTAACGTTGCGGTACTTCAGATGCTTAGTAATGTTATATAGCTTTTCCCCAATCAACCATAAAGTGATAATAGAGCCCGAGAAGAATGATAAAATCCCTAAACTACCAAAAAGGTGCATCGGTCTTTTGCCAAATGTTTGGACAAACGTGATAGATAAAAGGTCTAAGAAGCCATACAGAAAGCGTTCTAAACCAAATTTCGTTACGCCATATTTCCGAGATTGATGTTGGACTACTTTCTCGCCAATCTGTGTAAATCCATTCCATTTGGCTTGAACAGGAATATAGCGATGCATTTCACCGTACAATTTAATGGTCTTGACAACTTCAAGTTTATAAGCCTTCAGGCCGCAATTGAAATCATTCAATTTTACCCCTGAAAGTGCGCGGGTCGCGGCATTGTATAATTTGGTGGGAATTGTTTTAGAAATTGGATCAAAACGTTTTTGCTTCCAACCTGATACTAAATCCAATCCATCCTCCTTGATCATTCGATATAATTCCGGGATTTCATCTGGAGAATCCTGCAAATCAGCATCCATAGTAATAACTACTTCGCCACTGGCTAGTTGGAAACCTTCATGAAGGGCTGCCGATTTTCCATAATTTCTGGCAAAAGATATTCCTTTTAGGGACTTATATTCTTTGGATAAGGATTGTAAGACAGTCCACGATATGTCCCGACTTCCATCATTCACAAAGATCATTTCGTATTGAAATGAATTTGCCTGCATCACGCGGTCGATCCATGCGCATAGCTCGGGCAAGGATTCGGCTTCGTTATAAAGGGGCACTACGATGGATATCTGCAACATATTGTGGTGTCAAACGGACAAAAATACGAATTCTCGTGGATATTGTTTAGTCGAAAATTAAATAGTAGGGTTTCAGCAGGTGGATGAATTCAGCGGTATAGCTTTGGTCGGAATTTTTGATGCAAATCATTTCTCTTTTTTGTACGCCAATATGGCGTGAACCTAATGCCATGACGCGTAAAGTTTCTCGGTCTTTTTGATGTTTTACTTCTACCAAATGATTGATATAAAGCCCTAGTTTTTTCGCCTCATTTTCGAATTGTTTCATGCCAAATGGAGGATACAATATAGCAAATTGACCATCCGGATTTAGATTTTTTGATATACCCTCCGCAAGTTCTGCCGGACTTAGGTGGTCCGTGTGCATGGCAATTTGCTTGCTTGCATTCGGATTCGCCTGGTGATCCATGAAAAAGGGTGGGTTACTGATAATGAAGTCGAAGTTATCTGCGAACCTTTGAATGGATTCGGAGATAATTTCGATGGAATAAGGCAAATTGAGCACATTTTCACGTGCGAGTACCCCTACGTCTGCTTGGATTTCTAGACCTGTGATGGTACAAGATGGGTTTTCTTGTGCAATCATAGAAGCTAATAATCCACATCCGGTACCAATATCGAGCACTTTTCGTGAAGCAAATTGCTGTGCCCATGCGCCGAACAAACAGGCCTCCGTTGTAATTTTAAGACCTGGACTGCCATGTGCCAGTTGAAATTGTTTGAATTGAAAGATTGATCTACTTTCGGCCATAATCCGCTGGATTTTCACCCCAATCTTCCGTTTCCCATTTAAGGATTTGTGTGGTCGTTGGGTTGTTTTTTAGCCAAGAAATTGCCTTGTCAACTAAATCGAATAGCTCCTCTGTTTGCGTGTTTCGCTCTAGATTAGTTTTTATCGCCTTATTTCGAACCCAAGCAATAGCTGTTCTTGAGTCGGAATACAGTGGATATGGGCAATTGATTTTTTTCAAATAGGAAAGGCCGTGAACGATGGCAAGGAATTCGCCGAGGTTTACAGTACCCACTGGGAATGGCCCACGTTTGAATAACACTTCTTTGGTTTCTGTATTAACACCTTGATATTCCAAAACACCTGGATTTCCTGCACAAGCAGCGTCCACCGATATGCTTGGTTTAATGCAAGGTGCAGCGTTAACCGTCCGTAAAACGGATTTGGCTTTCGGGTTTACACTCGCCCAATAATTCTTTTTTGAAGCAGCATAAGCTTCATCCCGTGTATCGAAGGATTTATATTGAGCCCCGGCAAAACCTTTAATATGCTTTTCTGTCTCAGCCCATGAATCAAAAATACCTTTTTGATGGCCTTCCCAAATCACATAATATTTCTGCTTTTTTGCCATCTTAGAACATTCGCGTCTTGAATATCTTGATTGCAATGGCAATTAAGATAACGCCAAAAACCTTGCGTAAAACCTGTGTACCCGCATTGCCCAGTTTCTTCTCAATCCAAACGCTAGAACGTAAAACGAGGTAAATAAATATCAAGTTGATGAATATACTTACCATGATATTTTCTTCCTCAAATTGAGATTTCAATGAAATAAGCGTTGTCATCGTCCCTGCGCCGGCTATAATTGGAAATGCTAATGGGACAATACTATGCGATGCACCTTCTTGAAGTTCTTCTGATTTGAAAATATTACGCCCTAAGGTCATTTCAAGGCCGATTAAGAAGATGATTAATGCACCTGCCATGGCAAATGAATTCGTATCAACTCCCAGAAAACGTAAGATTAATTTACCTGCAAAGAAAAAGCCAATCATAATGAGGCCTGAAACCAAGGTAGCTTGCTCTGCGTGAATGTTACCATTTTTCTTCCGCAAATCAATGATGATTGGAATAGATCCCAAAATATCGATTACTGAAAATAGAATCAAAGACGAGGAAAGGATTTCTTTGAGGTCGAATTTCATCATGTTAATATGTTGATGAGTTGTTGAATATCTGCTTCCGTATGGCTAGGAAAATTGGCTATTCGAACGGTATTGGATTTCCATTCCCCATATCCTTTTCCTAATTCAACGCCATGTGCTAAACAAACACGTTGGATGCGTTCGATTTCCGCTGCTGGACCTGTTAATGCCAAAACAGTGGGAAGTCGGCGAGCTTTTTCTGGAATTAAGTATTGAAGATCCCAATGCTTTTGTGTCTCCCAAAATTCCTCCCAGATAGCTAATTTTCGTTGGGTCTCTTGTTCGATTTCGCGTAAATTAGGTAGTGTTTGGGTGAGTCGACACATTAAATATATACTCAATACATTGGGTGTATAATGCGTTTGGAAGCTTTTTCGATTGTCTTCCATGAGTAAAATATCATTGTAATGTATGCGATGGTTCAAGGTATGTGCGCGTTGCAAGGCTTTTGGCGAACAAATCATGATACCAAGGCCAGCCGGAATTCCGAGGCACTTTTGAACCGAAGCAAACCAAACATCGGCCTCTTCCCAAGGCAGAACTATTCCTCCCATGGAAGAAGTAGCATCCACGGCAATAAGCACATCATTTGGGTAATCCAACCGACGGATTTGTTGGCCCGTCCCATTCGACGTTTCACTTTGGACTAAACAAACAGTATCTACATCAGACGCTAAGAGACTAGCGTTTTCAGCCAACGATTCATGTAAGCCAAAGGAAATCAATTGGGTATTTGGATTGATTTGCGAGGCATATTGGCCCCATTTTTTTCCAAAAGCGCCATTGTAGAAATGAGCACTTTTTGAGCCAACAAGCGATTGAGCCACAATTTCCCATGCTTCCGTGGCTGAGGAAACAAAATAGATGGTGTAATCTGGAGGTATATTCCAGGAAGCGGTCATAGCTTCCATGGTTTCTTTTAATAATATTTCGAAGCGTTTGCTGCGGTGATTGATGCTAACAATACCTTGGTCAAAGGCCTCTTGAATGAAATCAAGCGCCTGAGGATAAACCTTTGATGGACCCGGATAAAATGAAAGCATCTTTTTTTATACGAAAGAGTATAAACCTAACTCGTATCCACGTAAGCCAAAACCCACGATAATACCTTTGCAATTTGGGCTTAAATAACTGTGTCCTCTAAATGATTCTCGAGCATGTACATTTGAAATATGTACTTCAATGACCGGCGTTTTAATCGATGAAACGGCGTCAGCAATCGCTATAGAGGTATGCGTGTATCCACCCGCATTTAATAAAATACCTTCATACGTGAAGCCCACTTCATGTAGTTTATTGATGATGGCACCCTCTTCATTGGACTGAAAATACTCGATGTCCAATTGTTCTTCGAATTTCTCTCTCAGGATATCTAAGAACTGTTCAAATGTTTGATGCCCATAAATTTCTGGCTCGCGTGTGCCTAATAAATTTAAGTTGGGCCCATTCAGGATGAGTATTTTTTTACGTACCATGGTCTACAAATAAAAGCGAAACAGTTTTCAAATTTCTCCTAAATTTACGGGATAGTTTGAATATTATGTCCATGTGGGAAAAGGAAATCCAATTGTTTGGTAATTATCTGAAAATTGAACGTGGCCTTTCGGGACATTCACATGAAGCTTATTTGCGAGATGTGCGCAAATTTGCCCTTTATTTAGCCCCTGTTGTTGGGAAGGATTTTTCTATCGATCAAGTAACAGAAAATCATATTCTTGATTTTTTTAATGTCTTGCATGGATTAGGAATTGAGGCAAGTTCACAAGCGCGTTGCTTGTCAGGGCTCAGGAGTTTTTTTCAATTTGTAGGCGAAGAAAACACCCTAATTTCAGATCCTACTACCCACATGAAGTCCCCACAAAAGGGACGGCACCTTCCTGATACCTTATCGTATGATGAAATAGAATTGATTTTGCAGGCAAATGATTTGTCGACAAATGAAGGTGTACGCAATCGGGCAATGATTGAATTACTTTATGGTTCTGGACTTCGAGTATCGGAATTAGTGGGCCTTAAACTTACAGATATTTATGCTGATTTAGGCCTTCTAAAAGTACGCGGAAAGGGTGATAAAGAGCGATTAGTACCCATTGGACGTGAGGCATTTCATTATTTAACTTTATACCGTGAGCAAGTTAGACCGCGTATTTCGTTGAAAAAGGATGCGCACAATGTGCTATTTTTAAATCGGCGCGGCGCCATGCTTAGTCGGGTGATGGTCTTTTTGATTTGTAAGGATTTGGCAGCTAAAGCAGGAATTCAAAAATCCATTAGTCCGCATACCTTTAGACATTCATTTGCAACTCACTTGATTGAGGGGGGCGCTGACTTACGTGCGGTACAGGAACTGCTCGGTCATGAGTCCATTTTGACAACTGAAATTTACACCCATTTAGATCGAGCATACCTAAGTCAAATGGTGCAGGATTTTCATCCAATGAATCGAAAAAATTAAGCCTCGTCGGGATAAGGAATAAATACAAAATTGGTGAATTGTCCATCCACCACAAATAAGCAGGCGAACTCCTCGACATCCTTGTAATTCTGCTCAAAAAGTTCGCGATTTTCCTCCGCGATTAGTTTGCGCTGAATAAACTCCTCCAGTAATGAGGCGTGGTAATTCCATTTATTCTCACCTAATTCGGAGACTCCAATCAACTTTTGACCTATTTCAATCGGCCGCTGCGAACAAACAAAGATTGGAAAATCAGAGAATCCCCGTTTTTTAATTTGGTATGCTGCTTCCTTCAAGGCATCAGCCACTTTGATAAAGTCACTCGATATAAGTCCCAAATATTTCCCGTTTAACTCAGGTGAATTGGGCGCGTTTGATAGGGCGGTGTAGTCTTCGATCATGAAATTAGCTTCTACTTAGTAATAATAACTGAATGTCTTTCACTGCTTTTTTAAATAACTTACCCATGTGGCCGTTGGTCACATGGCCTTGATAGCAATAAATCCCCTTCATAAAGGATTTTCCTTGCCAAAGCATCTCCTCGATTCCCCCTGTTTTACCCGCTTTTAAAATAAATGAGGTCAATAAATTACTCATGGCTAAGCTAGCGGTCTGGGCAACTAAGGAAGGAATATTTGGAACGCAATAGTGCGTGATACCATATTTAGTAAACGTTGGTTTACCCAAGTGGCTTATTTCAGATGTCTCAAAACAGCCTCCTTGGTCGATACAAACGTCCATAATCAACGTTCCCGGCTTTAATTTGCTAACCATTTCTTCTGTGATGATGCAAGGGGTAACTCCTGAATCGGAACGGAGGGCGCCAACGATCAAATTAGCATCCTGAAGGGCATTCGGGAGGTTTTCGGAATCAATTACTTGCGTGACCAATGGGAACCCGAGGCTTTGTTTTAAGCGTTGTAGCTTATAAATATCTTTATCAAAAACTTGGACTTGAATGCCCGCATGCCAGGCTGCACGAGCGACTTGCTCTACTACATTTCCGGAGCCTAATAAGACGATCCGACAAGGTGAGACGCCAGTTACATTTCCTACTAAAATGCCGCCACCGTGGGATGCACTTAAAATTTGACTGGCTATGGGCATGACCATTTGGCCTGCAATTTCTGCCATGCTTTTGACAAATGGCAATCCTCCACCATTATCTTCCACATATTCCAACCCAATGGCCATGATTTTTTTGGCATTGATTTGATCAATTGCCTCTGCGCTTAGCTGGTACTTGGCCGCACTCGCTACAAAAGCTTGACCGGGTTTCATGTGACTAATCTCTTCGATGGTCGGCGCATTTATTTTTAACACGAGGCTACTTTGCCAAACTTCTTGAATTTGATCCGTCACCGAGGCGCCTGCCAATAAATAATCCGCATCACTGAATCCTGCCCGGTCCGCCGCTCCGCGTTCCATGATTAGCTCATGACCATTGGCCACCAGTAATTGTACTGCTTGTGGACTTAGACTAATGCGATTTTCGTAGGTGGACCTTTCTTTTGGTAGACCTATTTGAATGCTTTTTGCATTCTGCTTCGTCCATGACATCGCCTCCTTGGGCATAATACCCTGTTGCGCAAGTAGTTCGTGAAAAGGATTAATGGTGCTCATGGAGTGTCAGACTTCGTGTATTTTCGTCAATGGGTGTTATGTCAAATTCCACATGTGGAATATTCCAAAGTTCTTCTGCTTGCTCAGGCCATTCAATCAGGCAAATTTTCCCTGAATCTAAATAATCTTCGATGCCAATGTCTAAAGCCTCTTGTGCATTTTTCAATCGGTATAAATCGAAATGGTAAATGTCCGAATCATTTGGTCGCGCATATTCATTGACCAGTGCGAACGTTGGGCTTTGGACATGCCCTTCAACGCCTAATTGACGTGTTATTTCTTTTATGAGCGTTGTCTTTCCAGCTCCCATTTGGCCTCGAAATAACCAGATAGAACTATGGGCTAATGCAACAGGAATTAATTCCGATGCCACTTGGGCCAAATCCGTTAATGCATATGCTTGCCAAGTTCTCATAAATCAATATCACCCAATTGTGGTCTAATGAGGATTTCTTCCAATACGGTCGAAGGGTTCATTTGATAGGCTGCCCAAATCGTAGAAGCAATATCATCCGCGGGTATAAATCTTTCCGTGGGTAATTCCACGCCATCCCAAGACGGGGTTAATGTGGCACCTGGTAAGATAGCTGTCACGCGAATTCCTTGTGTTTTAGTCTCCTCGCGCAAGACTTTAGTCATACCCAATAAGGCAAATTTGCTTATGCAATAGGAGCCACCTAAGGTGTATGCGGTAATTGACGCAGTTGAACACATATTAAATATATGCCCTGATTTTCTGGCTTGAAACGTAGGCAATAAGGCACGGGTCAAATGATATGCACTGTATAAATTTGTCTCAATTTGCTTTTCCAATACCCCATCCTCCTCATTTTGAATTTGACCCGGGAGGAACACGCCCGTGTTATTCACTAAGATTTCGATCGTTTGAGATTTAGATAACACCCATGTCGCGAAGGCTTGTACTTGTTTTTTGTCACTCAAATCTGCCGCATAGGTGTGTAGGCGTGGATTATTGTATTCGTGTGCTAAGACATTTAACTTCTCCTGACTCCGTGAACAAGTAAAAACTTGGAAACCTTCTTGAAGGAATTTTTTTACTAATGCCTTGCCAATTCCCTGACTTCCGCCACTAATTACTATCGATTTATCCATTATCTTTGGTGCTCATTGTTTGTGCAACACATGTCAAAATTAGGCAAATATTTACTCTTCCTAGGTAAGCTTTTTACAAATCCTGAAAAATTTCGGGTGAATTGGAAATTGATTATGCAGGAATCTAAAGATATCGGTATCGATTCGATGTTGATTGTTACGATTGTGTCTAGTTTTTTAGGAGCAGTTACCTGTGTTCAAACGGCTGCCAATATGGATAATCCGTTTGTTCCGAAATATATCATCAGTTTAATTGTACGTGATTCGACGATCTTGGAATTGGGGCCTACGATTACATGTGTGGTTTTAGCGGGTAAGGTGGGGTCTAATATTGCGGGCCAACTAGGCACGATGCGAATTTCAGAACAAATTGATGCACTTGAGGTCATGGGAATTAATTCTTCGTCTTATTTAGTGCTACCCAAATTGATTGCGGCCATGTTGACCTTTCCGATGCTCGTGACCATGGCTTGCTTCTTAGGAATCTACGGTGGTTATTTGGCGGGATGGTTAACAGGATCAGTGACTCCACAAGATTATATTTACGGTTTACAATTCGATTTCAAGCCAAACTATGTGATTTTTGCTTTGATCAAATCGTTGGTTTTTGGCTTTTTGGTTGTCTCAATTTCAGCCTTCCAAGGGTTCTACACCAAAGGCGGTGCGTATGAAGTGGGTAAAGCCGGAACCACCGCAGTTACGAATGCGTGTATTGCCATATTGGTTGCAGATTATCTATTGGCCCAATTACTCGTAGGCTAAACGCGTTGAATAAACACTTCAGTCAGTAATGTCGACGTCGCCACTCCTCGATACGTTCCAAAAACCGGTGTGATTTCCTCTGGAAGGCAGGAGGCTGCTAAAGGAATATGATTACCAGCAACGACTTCATGTTGCGTTGGATCATATCCACGCCAACCGCCACCTGGCAAATAAACCTCTACCCAAGCATGTAAATGGTGCGTTTGATTCGGTACATCTACTGGAGCAATGCCTGTATAATATCCTGAAACGAATCTCGTTGCTAATCCCAAGGCGCGGCAAAGTGCTGAAAATAGTACCGCATAATCCCGACATGAACCTTTGCGGTTCATTAATGTAAATTCGGGGGTATTGGGTGCTCCTTCTTCGCGAATTTCGTGGGCAAATTGTTTGTAGATAAAGGCATTGACATCACTAAGGAATTCTGAAGTGCTCCATTGTACTTGAGATGCTAGGTGACGCGCTGTTTGTTCGATCACAGGTGTGACACCGTCTAAACCTAAATAGGGAGCAAGTGTCTTCACATAAGCATCTGAATAGCGCATGGGCAATCGTTTACTTTCAAATGGGAAATACACAAAATCAAACGGATTGAATTCTGTAGTCTCAACAACAGCATTTATATTAATGACTAAGCTGCTGGTGGGCGCCTTAAAGAATAAGATATTTTGGATATTACCCTCAGGATCTAAATTTTTTGAAATTTGGACGGGTGTTGGGGAGATGCTGAGATCAAATGTTTTGACCGTTAGTAATGAACTTTTACGGGGATGAACATATAACACATGCGGCTCCAAATAAACAGGTTCGCTGTACGTATAAGCTAAACTGTGGTGGATGTTAGCGATCATTTCGGGAGCGAAATTAGGTCTTTCATCCAATTTTCCTCAATGCCTTCCAATGACTTACGTAAGGCTTGATTCCAGTCATCTGAAATTTTCTGCATGTCTTCTTTGTATAAACGCACCTCTTTGGCCTTAAAGGTGCCTTTTTCGTATACGACTACGTCAATGGGGAAATCAACATCATTGGTACTAACTTGTGTGGCATCAAAAGAAAGAAACCCCATTTTTAAAGCATCCTTTAGGGGAGTGTCGAAATGTAGGTTTCGATTTAGAAGCGGTTTGCCATAGTTTGAATTACCAATAATCTGATATTTTAATCCATCGTTAATTTCGATCCAATTGCCTTCAGGAAAAATTAGAAATAATTTATGGGTATCATCTTTGGGCATTTGACCGCCAACAATCGCATGGAGGTTAAATTGATAGCCTTCTTTTTCAAGAGATTCCCGATCTTCTTGTGCAACTTTTTTAAGCATTTGCCCAAACGCTGTAGCCGCTTGAAACATAAAATCGTAGCTCGCTTCTTCTTCGTCGACCGTCTGATTAAAGTAAGTTACCGCCTTGTCCCGAACCGACCGTAAACCAGCTGTCATGATAAACAGGCTACGGTTTTTGATTTCATGAATCGAGATTTTCTTGTTCGAATACATCTCGTTTCCTGCCGTAATACGTGTGTCTGCGATGGCAATAAGTCCTTCTTTAACGGTAATTCCTAAGCAATAAGTCATATGTTCCGTGGTGGCAAATGGGTGCGCAATATTACAATTTTTTCGCGTAAGGCGTGTTTAATTTACGGGTTTCAGATCAAAATAGGTATTGAAAATAGTTTGGCCAATTTCATTGTTTTTCGTTTGGAAATTATCTAGAAACTGGTGTAATCCAGTCAATAAGATATCGTCAATTTCAGTGAATTGAACTTCTGAAAGCAATTTGGAGACCTTTTTTTCGGCCAAATTTGAATAGCCATGTTCAAAAGAAGTTCCAGAAATCGCATATAATGACAATTCAGATTCTTGCAAGCAATGTACCACGGATCTTGGAAAGCTTTTTTCTAAAATCAAGAATTCAACGATGTTACGCGGGTTGATGACTTTGTACTGTTGGCGAAACATATTGTATGCAGAATTCGACTTTAATACGGCTGACCACATGAGTAAGTCCAACGGCGAACCGATGGCCTCTATGTCAGGCAAAAGCGTGAAGTATTTGACATCTAGAAATCGGGTTGTTTTATCTGCCCGTTCAAGCAATTTGCCTAGTTGGCCAAAATGCCAACCTTCCCCACGGGTTATCGTAGAATCCACAATCCCATAGAATAATTGGCTACCTGATTTAATTTCTTCGAGGAAACCTTGATAGCGTGAAATTTCCCACTGTTTACTGCCTTCTACGCGATCTTTTACTTTCCAATAAACCTGGTTGACATACTCCCACATTTCCCGAGAAATACTTTCGCGAATGGTACGTGCATTTTCGCGTGCACTGTACAGGCAAGAAAGAATCGAGTTAGGGTTTAGTTCATCAAACGTCATGAAATACAAGACATTTTCGCGATTGGCCTTGGGGTAATGTTCAAAGAAATTGTAATGATCTGCCGTGGCGACAATAAGTGGTTCCCATTGTTCGGGAACATTCGGAGGTAAATCAAGGGCTAAATTAAAATTCACTGAGATAAAGCGGGCATAGTTGTCGGCTCTCTCAATGTAGCGATTCATCCAATAAATGGAATTGGCAACACGACTTAACATAGGCTTACTAATTTTTTAAATGCTTGATTACCACTAAGGTTGAATTAAAATTAGCCTTTTTCAGTAAAGTGTCATCACGTCTAAAATTTTTTTTTTAAAATGTCTCAAGAATCTTCAGATAATCCTTGATTTATTCCCATTATCTAGGGGGCATTTTGTATTTTTGTTGCTTCGTTAAAATTTCATGCATTTTATGATTTATCAAAAGCTAATTAAGCCATTCTTCTTTTTGTTTGACCCAGAACGCGCACACTATTTATTGGCTGATTTGCTTACATTCTCAATGAAAATCCCAGGTGTTTCTAGCCTTTTTCGTGCCATTTACGGGTATGAGCACCCCAGTCTTCGTCGGACTGTTTTTGGTATTGAATTTCCGAATCCGGTAGGTTTAGCTGCAGGCTTTGATAAAAATGCAGTCTTGGTGGATGAGTTGGCCACATTAGGGTTTGGTTTTATTGAAGTGGGAACGGTTACCCCCAAGCCACAAGATGGAAATGAGAAACCACGTTTATTTCGTTTGCCCGAAGATTCGGCCATTATTAATCGCATGGGATTCAATAATGATGGTTTGGCTCAAATGAAAAAACGATTAGAGGCTAGGCAGGCTCCTGTGATTATTGGGGGTAATTTGGGAAAAAATAAAGTGACGCCCAATGAATTAGCAGATGATGATTATTGCCAAGGATTTGAAACCTTATACCCCGTGGTGGATTATTTTGTGGTGAATGTGAGTTCACCTAATACGCCTAATTTACGTGCATTACAGGAAAAAGAGCCATTGAAGCAATTGCTTTCCCGCTTACAGGATTTGAATCAACGCAAACCTAAATTGAAACCAATCTTATTGAAAATTGCACCAGATTTGACGAATGAGCAATTAGATGATGTAGTTGATATTGTATTAGAGACAGGTATTGCAGGTTTGATCGCTACCAATACAACACTTTCGCGGGAGAGTTTACTTGCTGATCCTGCCGTAACGGCAGAAGCTGGGGGACTAAGTGGAAAGCCGGTAGGAGATAGGTCTACGGAGGTTATTGCGTATATCCATAAAAAATCAAAGGGAAAGATTCCGATGATTGGGGTAGGGGGGATTCATTCAGCAAATGATGCGATAGAAAAGTTGCGTGCTGGGGCATCCTTAGTTCAAATTTATACCGGTTTTATTTATGAAGGGCCAGGATTAATTCAAGAAATTAATCGTGCCATTGTTTCTGAAGGGCTTTAATATTTGATTTTGTAAATCAAATCAAAAAGTCGAAATTTATACGTTATTATTACTTCTGCATTAGATGGCCAAAAAGATTGTTAATCCAACCAGCACGCTTCAAATTAATTTTGACAAGGAATCGAAAAAAGACCGTGTCCCAGGTGAAGTGACTTATCGCATTCGATTGATTTTAGGTTGGTTTTTATTTTTTATTGGAACATTATTGACTATTTCTTTTGTATCCAGTTTTGTTGTAGGGGTGGCTGATCAAAGTGAAGTTGAACTAGGGGCTGCCGATGTTATTGCTGGGTCTGATATTCCTGTTAAAAATTGGGCCGGATTACTGGGTGCCAAAATTGCGCATTTCTTTATTTTTCGCACTTTCGGGTGGTCGTCGTTTTTATTGATTCCGTTGTTCTTCTTGTCGGGTCTTAAACTTGCTTACAAAAGAGAAATTTACTCGGTCGATCGCTTGTCGTGGCAAGTATTATTCTACATTATTTGGGGGAGTTTAATTGCTGGATTTGTGGTTTATCAATTGGATTTACCACATTCTTTTGGCGGGGGCGTTGGTTTTTTTGTTACCGAAAAATTGACCCAGCTCCTTGGTTATTTATCAATTTTTCTAGTGCTATTCCTAGGTTTGGTATTTTTTGTTCTTTTCTATCAATGGAATCCTTCTAAGCCGAAAGCTGCCTCAGGTGTTTTAAATAAAGAAAATGAGCTAATTCCTGTGGAAGATGAGGCGTTTTTGGATGATGATGAAAGTTTTCGTGTTGATAATGAAGATTTGGAGACGTATCGTCCGCATATTCCCCCTGTTAAAGTGGGAGATGAAGTGGATGGTGTTTTACCAGCAGATTTATCAATTATAGAACAACAGCTAGCTGAAAATGCTTTAGATGAAGTAGACGAAACACCTTTTACTTTCAAAGTTGCTGACGAAGATGATGTAGCCATTGAGGAAGTAGAAGAGGCTCCAATGAACTCAGCAGTGCAGGCGAATGATTTAGTAGCGCAGTTTGGTTTATACGATCCTACCTCGGATCTGCCCAAGTATGTGTATCCTACGTTAGATTTATTGAAAGAATACGATCAAAAGAATCAAACAACTCAGGTGACGATGGATGAGTTGAAGGAGAATAAAGAGAAGATTGTCGAGACACTTTTGAATTATGGAATTGGTATTCAGAAGATTGAGGCAACGATCGGACCCACAGTTACGTTGTATGAGATTGTTCCCAAGGCAGGTGTTCGAGTGAGTAAAATTACTTCATTAGAAGATGATTTGTCGCTGTCGTTGGCTGCCATGGGCGTACGTATTATTGGCCAAATGCCTGGTAAAGGAACGATTGGTATTGAAGTTGCCAACAAGAACCGCGAGATGGTTCCGGTGCGCGCGGTGATTGGTTCTGAGAAATTTCAAAAGTCTACGTATGATTTGCCTATTACGTTGGGTAAAACTATTTCGAATGAAATATTTGTTGCTGATTTAGCCAAAATGCCTCACTTGTTGATGGCAGGGGCAACTGGTCAGGGTAAGTCGGTGGGCTTAAACATGTTATTAACCTCGTTAATTTACAAGAAGCACCCAGCTACTTTGAAGTTTGTTTTGGTGGATCCTAAAAAGGTAGAGCTTTCTTTATTTAATAAATTGGAACGCCACTTTTTAGCATGTTTGCCAGATTCTGCGGAGGCCATTATTACTGACACCAAAAAGGTTGTAGCCACCCTGAATTCCCTTTGTAAGGAGATGGACATGCGCTATGATAAGTTGAAAATAGCGGGTTGTCGGAATATCAAAGAGTATAATCAGAAATTTATTAACCGTCGGTTGAATCCGAATGAGCATGATTTCATGCCTTATATCGTGTTGGTGATTGATGAGTTGGCCGACTTGATGTTGACCTCCGGAAAAGAAGTAGAACATCCAATTGCCCGTTTGGCGCAGTTGGCTCGTGCGATTGGTATTCACTTAGTGGTTGCCACGCAACGTCCTTCCGTCAATGTTATTACAGGTACGATTAAAGCAAATTTCCCAGCGCGTTTATCGTTTAAGGTTATGTCTAAAATAGACTCGCGTACGATTTTAGATGCAGGTGGTGCGGATCAATTGGTTGGCATGGGAGACATGCTATTATCGATGGGTTCGGAAGTAATCCGTTTGCAGTGCGCGTTTGTGGATACACCTGAGGTAGAAGAGATTTGTGATTTTATTGGGAACCAACAAGGCTATACGACGGCTTATTTGTTGCCAGAACCAGACTCCGATGAGATGGGAGGTCAAGATCGTGGTGATATCGATTTAGGAGATCGCGATGCTTATTTTGATGAGGCAGCACGTTTGGTTGTAATGCATCAGCAGGGGAGTACTTCGCTGATTCAACGCAAGTTGAAATTGGGATATAATCGGGCTGGACGATTAATCGATCAGTTGGAGATTGCTGGTATTGTGGGATCATTTGGTGGTTCAAAGGCACGCGAGGTATTAGTCAAGTCCGAAACTGAATTGGAAGAAATTTTGAAAAATTTATAAGTATGAAACAGGTAATTGTATTCGTTTTTCTTAGTTTATCAACCTTTGCGCAATCGAATCCTGCGGTTAGTTTGATCGACAAGATGCAGCAGAAGTACAAGAGAATGGGGTCGTTCTCGGCAAATTTTAGTTATCAAACAGACGGTAGTGCAAACATGACTGGATCGATTACAGTTAAGGGTACAAAGTTTCGTTTGAAGACGGCAGGGCAGGAGATTTTTAATAATGGTAAGGAAGTTGCTACCTACATCAAGGAAATTAATGAAGTGAATATCTCTTCATTTGATCCTGCAGATGGAGACTTAAATCCTGCAAAAATTTACACATTTGATAAGAAAGGCTACAAGTTTAAATTAGTGTCCCAAGTTGGCGGTATCGCAACGGTAGACATGGCACCTGGTGCTAAATCGACTCAAGTCAAACAAATTACATTGAAGATAAATACGGCAGATAATACCGTCAAAGAATGGACGATTGTCAATAAGACAGGTAAAAAACAAGTTTTCAAGGTGACTAAATTAAATCCCAAAGCGGGTGTAGATGATGCTTATTTTACGTTTAGTAAAAAGGCATTTCCAGGTGTTGAGGTTAATGATTTACGTTAGAAAATACAGGTATCGCGTCTCTACAATTAAACCAATTGAAGCACCAATTGCTTCATGATTTCCAAGCCATCCGTGTTATTCAAATCTGGATCGGCAGCACGCTCAGGGTGTGGCATTAATCCAAATACATTCCGTCCTTCATTGCAAATTCCAGCAATGTTTAGTAAGCTACCATTTGGGTTAGCAGATTCAGTCACTTGACCCGACTCATCGCAATAGTAAAATAATATTTGATCATTTGCCTGCAAGGAAGCTAAGGTAGTCTCATCAGCAAAATAGCGGCCCTCTGCGTGCGCAATTGGTATTTTATAGGCTTTGTTTATATTTAATTCTTGGGTTAAAAGGGCGTTGTTTGTGGCCGCTTTTAGGTAAATATTCTTCGAGATAAATTTCTGTGAATTGTTGCGTAATAAAACACCTGGTAATAAGTGCGCTTCTACTAAGACTTGGAATCCATTGCAAATCCCCATTAAATAGCCTCCGTTATTTGCAAACTCGATGACATGTTCCATAATGGGTGAAAAACGCGCAATGGCACCAGAACGTAAGTAGTCGCCATAAGAAAAACCGCCCGGAACGATAATGAAATCACAACCTTGTAAATCCGTGTCTTTATGCCATAATTTAATAGCTTCATGACCTAAGCTTTGAATAACACCTACGGTATCATCGTCACAATTTGAACCCGGGAATACAATTACACCAAATTTCATATCTTTTTCTTTCTTAATTTGAGGCAAATTTAGGGCTTTTCGCCGATTTATTTTAGCAAAATTTGCATAAAAAAAGCTGCACTTTCTGGTGCAGCTTTTCAAGTTTAGTAAACCTATTTCTAGTAACGGTAGTGCTCAGGCTTGTATGGTCCTGCTTGAGGAACACCTATATAATCAGCCTGCTCTTTCTCTAGTTTCTCTAATTTAGCACCGATGTGCGCTAAGTGTAAGAAAGCTACTTTCTCATCTAAATGCTTAGGTAAGATATATACTTTGTTCTCGTAATTTTTTGCATTTGCCCAAAGCTCCAATTGAGCCAATGTTTGATTACAGAATGAGTTCGACATCACGAAAGATGGGTGACCCATCGCGCAACCTAAGTTAACCAAACGGCCTTCAGCTAAAACGATTACGTTTTTGCCATCAATCGTGTACATATCAACTTGTGGTTTGATTTGATCTTTAGTCGAACCATAATTGCCATTCAACCATTCCATGTCGATTTCGTTATCAAAGTGACCGATGTTACAAACGATCGCTTTGTCTTTCATCGCTTTGAAGTGACGATCACGGATAATCTTCACGTTACCAGTCGCTGTAACAAAGATGTTTGCGCGTGTTGCTGCTTCGTCCATTGGAACTACTTCGTAACCATCCATCGCTGCTTGTAATGCACAAATAGGATCGATTTCAGTTACTAAAACACGGCAGCCCGCACCACGTAATGAATCTGCAGAACCTTTTCCTACATCACCATAACCTGCTACTACGGCTACTTTGCCTGCCAACATTAAGTCGGTTGCGCGACGGATAGCATCAACTAATGACTCTTTGCAACCATATTTATTATCGAATTTAGACTTCGTAACCGAGTCATTTACGTTGATCGCTGGCAAGAACAAGGTGCCATTTTTCATACGCTCATATAGACGGTGAACACCAGTCGTAGTTTCTTCTGATAAGCCTTTGATGCCTTCGATTAATTCAGGATATTCATCAAAAACCATATTGGTCAAATCACCACCATCATCCAGAATCATGTTTAACGGTTGACGATCTTCACCAAAGAACAATGTTTGCTCAATACACCAATTGAACTCTTCTTCATTCATGCCTTTCCAAGCATAAACTGGAATTCCTGCTGCTGCAATTGCAGCGGCAGCGTGATCTTGTGTAGAGAAAATATTACAAGAGGACCAAGTAACTTCAGCACCTAATGCTGTTAACGTTTCAATCAAAACGGCTGTCTGGATTGTCATGTGAAGACAACCTGCCACACGCGCACCTTTTAGTGGTTGTGCCGCGCCGAATTCTGCACGCAATGCCATTAAGCCTGGCATCTCTGCTTCCGCTAATTGAATTTCTTTACGACCCCAATCGGCCAATGCAATGTCTTTTACTTTGAACGGTACATATGTACCTGCTTGTGATGCCATTATATGTTTATTTTTATTTCGAAATCTTACTAAAGTGCAAATTTACATCTTTCTTGTGCATCAGCAAATTTTTGTTTGAACAAGACGTATATTTCTTATTAACTGGTTATTCATTTGCCAAAAATGGCAATGTACTTTCGAGTTGAATACCTCGTGAGCCTTTGACAAGTAAGGAACTGGATTTAATCGGGTGATCTTGTAACCAATTGTGTAGTCCGAACTTATCTGGGAAGTAAAATGCTTTGGGTAAATGACTTAATGCGTGTTGCATATGCTCGCCGATTAAAAGAACTTTTTCAAACGAAAATGAGGCAATCAATTTGCCAAGAGCCTCATGTTCTGCGGCAGATAAATCGCCTAATTCAAACATGTCACCTAAAATCAGAATTTTTGGTTCGTTATCTGTTTCCGCAAAATGGCTGATAGCGGCTTGCATCGAAGATGGATTGGCATTGTATGCATCCATTAAAACTTGGTTAGATCCAATTTTTATGTACTGAGATCGATGATTCGTTGGCTGATACGTAGCTATTCCCTCCTTGCATTGCGCATCACTTAAGCCAAAATGCTTGCCCACCGCGATCGCCATCTGAATATTTTCAAAGTTGTATACACCGGGTAAGTGTGACTGAACAACTGTCTCGTCGGCACATGAAAATCGAATGTAAGGTTTCGCTTCCAATAAATTAGTGGGCATCGCTGCATTGGCTAAAACCACTTCCGTGATTTGTCGCTCTTCAGACATTTGATGCACGATGTTTTTTTCTTTGGGCAAAAAGACGATTCCACCATGTGCGGAGACATAGTCAAATAATTCGCCTTTGCCTTTAATGACACCTGATTCACCGCCGAATCCCTCTAAATGTGCTTTACCTATATTGGTTATTAAGCTATGAGTAGGTTGAGCGATATCCACAAGTTCTTTGATATCTCCTTGTTTATTTGCGCCCATTTCAATGACTGCGATTTCATGTGCAGGTAAAATGGAAAGGATGGAAAGTGGTACGCCAATGTGATTGTTTAAATTACCCGACGTGGCGAAACAATGGAATTGTTGAGATAATACAGAGAAAATCAATTCCTTCGTGGTTGTTTTTCCATTGGATCCTGTCAGGCCAATAATCGGTATGGATAAAGTATTTCGATAGGCTGTGGCTAAATCTTGAAGAGCCTTGAGTCCATCTGAAACGAGTAGTGTGTTTGCTCCTGTTTCATAGGCTGGGTCGTCAATGACCGCGCAAGATGCTCCTTTGGCTAAGGCTTCTTCTGCTAATGCATTGGCATTGAAATTTGGCCCTTTTAAGGCAAAAAACATATTTCCTTTTTGTATTTTCCGGGTATCCGTACAAACGCCGGTCGCGGATTGGAAATGTGCTAATAAAGATGAGTTTGATATCTTCATATGGATAATCGTCTGCCATTTTGCATATTGCGACTACAAATATCGAATGAAAAATCTTTTAATCCTTTATTTAGCGCTGATTCCTCTGCAATTCATGGGGCAAGAGATCAAATTGACGCAAAATTCACGGTTAGCTGTTCAGAAATCAGGCCAAAATTTGTTGAATGCGCTAGCAGGAGGCATGAATGCTACGCAGTTCGAGTCAGTAGATTTGACTCAAGATGGTCGGGAGGATATCGTTACTTTTGATCGTAGCACGGAGCAACGGGCTGTTTTTGTGAACCAACAATCAGGCTTTGTGTTCGATCCACTTTTGACAAGTCAGTTGCCTAAATTCAACCATTGGATGCGTTTTGTTGATTTCGACAATGATGGCAGAAAAGATTTGTTTTGTGCCGCTCCTGCAGGCATTCAATTATTTAGAAATACAAGTACTAGTAGTAATCTTTCATTTCAATCTATCGCAAATCCTTTATATACCGAAGGTTTTTCTGGTCGGATAAATCTCTACGTTTCCAATGTGGATATTCCAGCCATTGCTGATATCGATGGTGATGGGGATGTGGATGTACTCGCTTTTGACCCCAGTGGTCACTATGTGGAGTTTCACCAAAACCAATCTAAACAATCAGGTAAGCTTCTAGATTTTAAGAAAATTGGGGATTGTTGGGGAGATTTTATTGTTCGTTCTTGCGGAGATATTGCGTTAGGAACTCTTTGTTCAGCCAACATATCACTTGATGCCATATTGGAACCATCGCGTACGATGCATGCTGGAAATTCCTTAAGTGTATTTATAAATAATGGAGTTCCTGATTTGGTCTACGGGCATGTCGGTTGTCGAGATCTTATCTATTTAACAAATGAGGGGTCTCGAACTACCCCAAAGTTTACCAAATTTACCGTAGGTTTTCCGAAGTCAGTAAATCTTGGGACATTTCTACATGGGTCCGTGGTGGATGTAAGCGGAGACGCAAAACCTGAACTAATCGCTTCCTTGTTTTCAACGGATAACAATGGATATATGCAGGACTTTCAACAGTCAAATGTTCTTTTTTCGAATGTTAATGGTACGTGGGTGGCATCAGGAAAGACTTTTTTACAAACTGAGATGATTGATGTAGGAGAGCAGGCAAGTCCATGTTTTTGGGATGTTGATCAAGATGGTGATTTGGATTTACTTGTGGCCAATGCTGGAATTAGGGAAGGAAATGAGGTTAAAGCCTCAATCAGTTTTTATGAGAATAAGGCTGGTGTTTTTGTTTTCACTACATCGGATTATTTAAAATTAAAAGATCAGTTAAATGCAACTAATTTACTCCTGCAAAAAGTTGATTATAATTATGATGGAACGAAAGATTTAATTCTAACCGGTCAAACAAGCCAAGGACCACGTGTTTATGTCTTATTCAAGACGGGCTTAAAGGCGGTAGATATTCCTGATTTGGGATTCAACGAGGTGCCTATTTTTTCGGATTGGAATCAAGATTCCCAGCTTGATTTGCTTATTATTAGTCGAGCAGGAAGAATCAGGACAAATGGTAATTCAGATTGGGGGAAGCTAGGTGCGCAAATGAATTGGCGTTTACGAAGTTTTTCGATGGCTGATTTGGATGGTGATGGTTCAATTGAATTTATTGGGCTAGATCAAGATGGGGCTGTGCACATAGGGAATTTTGATGCCGTGAAAAATGAGTTAGTTTGGAAAACACAGGATTTTGCAGGTATATCAGTAGGTCGCAATGCGCGAATTTTGTGTGAAGATTATAACTCCGACGGTAAGAAAGATTTGATTTTTGGTACCGGCGCTGGTGGTGTCCTCATCTATGATAATCAATCAAGTTCACCTGTTTGGGATAATCTGAAGACATCTATTTTTCAAATTTGGCCTAATCCAAGTGCAGACTTTATCTATGTTCTCGCCAATATGTCAGGTAACGTTGATTGGTTTGATATGACTGGACGAATCATAGAGCAGCGAAATGCCAAGCCGAGTGAAGTAATACGATTTGACACCAAAGGGATTAGTCGAGGTGTTTATCTACTTCGATTTATTTCAGATACTGGCCAAACAGAAACGCAAAAGTTTGTGCTGAACTAAAAAAACTTTCCAGCACCTAATACAATTTGACGCAGGCTGACGACGATAATGACGATGCCAACTAATATCATCATGCTTTTTACGGGAAGTTTGTTGGCTAATCTGGCTGCAATGGGTGCAGCAACAACTCCACCTAAAATTAATCCTACGATCACTTGCCAATATCCGAGACCAATAACTGTAAAAAAGGTGAGTGAGGAGGCTAGTGAGACGAAAAATTCAGTCAAATTAACACTACCAATCGTATATTTTGGATGACGACCTGACGCAATTAATGTGGATGAAACGATTGGTCCCCAGCCACCTCCACCGATGGAGTCTAGATAACCCCCAAAAAGAGCTAACCACCCCACCCGTTTTAATTGACGCTTTTCTTGACGTTTGATTAATGCTTTACGTATGATGATGGCCCCTAAAAATAAGGTATAAATAGATACGATCGGTTTAATGTATCCTGAATAATCTTCTAAGGACGAAAGGACGTATGCGCCTAAAATTGCGCCTATTATGCCGGGTATCACGAGCGTCCTAAAAAGTTTAGAATTCACGTTGCCGAATTTCAAATGCATATAGCCTGAAACGCCCGAAGTAAATACTTCAGATGCATGCACACTGGCTGAAGCAGCGGCGGGGGTAATACCTACCGACATTAAAAATGTGGTTGCGGTCACGCCATAAGCCATTCCCAAGGCGCCATCAATCATTTGAGCAATGAATCCACCTAAGATGTAGTATAAAATTTCTGAATTGACAGTGCTAAATACGGCAATTACGTTTTCGGCAGTTAGGTAACTGAAAATTAAATGCCCTACAATCATGAGGGCTAAGGCATTGCTAATGTGAATGATTACTTCCGTAATGCTACGTTCTCGTTTCCAAATGATGCTTATCGCTTTTAGCAGGCTAGGAAATTTAGGCTTATTGGGCGTGGAGTCAGTTTGTAATGACATACGGTTAAATGATTATCCTACAAAACTAATAGACTTTATTTAATCTACCAATAAAGTAGAGTAAATATTTTTCACAAAAATTCCCGTAAATTGCATGCCCTTTTGAAAAACAAATAGTTATATGCGTTCAGAGTATCAATTTCGTGAAATCGAAAAAGCTTGGCAAGCATTTTGGGAGCAAAACCAAACATTCAAAGCACAAGTAAATCCCAATAAACCTAAGTATTATGTGCTAGATATGTTTCCGTATCCTTCGGGTGCTGGACTGCATGTTGGCCATCCACTCGGGTACATTGCATCAGATATCATGGCGCGTTATAAGCGTTTGCAAGGGTATGAAGTGTTGCACCCAATGGGATTTGATTCCTTTGGTTTGCCTGCGGAGCAATATGCGATTCAAACAGGCCAACACCCCGCGATAACGACTGAACAAAACATTACGCGTTATATCGAACAATTGAAAAACATGGGTTTTTCATTCGATTGGTCACGTGAGGTGCGTACATCTGATGCCTCTTACTATAAATGGACACAATGGATATTCATGCAATTATTCAATTCTTGGTATAATCAAGAGTCGGATAAAGCGGAGTCGATTGAATCCTTGAAGGACATTTTGACTATTAAAGGTTCTGTTGGCCTAAAAGCAGTTTGTGAAGATGATGCTGCGCGTATTTCAGCGGAGGTTTGGAATGCGATGGGTGAGGAGGAACAGTATGCCTATTTATTGAATTTTCGTTTGGCTTATTTGGATGATTCGGTTGTCAACTGGTGTCCACAATTAGGTACGGTACTAGCGAATGATGAAGTAAAAGATGGCCTTTCTGAGCGTGGAGGATATCCTGTTGAGCAGAAAAAAATGCGTCAATGGTCGATGCGCATCACGGCTTATGCAGATCGTTTATTGCGTGGTTTGGAAGAGGTAGATTGGTCGGATTCTTTAAAGGAACAACAGCGTAACTGGATCGGTAAGTCGATTGGTACGGATGTAGAATTTGCGATTGAAGGCATTTCGGATAAGAAAATCAAAGTTTTTACAACACGTGTAGATACCATTTACGGGGTTTCATTTATGGTTTTGGCACCAGAGCATGAGTGGGTGGCGGAATTAACGAAGCCAGGCCAACAAGCCGATGTGGATGCTTACATTACCTGGACTAAGTCACGTTCTGAATTAGATCGTGTTTCTGAGGTTAAAACCGTTTCCGGTGTATTCACGGGATCGTATGTGATTAACCCATTAAATAATGAGCGCGTGCCATTGTTCTTGGCTGATTATGTATTGGCTGGTTATGGAACGGGTGCGGTTATGGGTGTGCCGTCAGGTGATCAACGTGATTGGAATTTTGCCAAACATTTTGATTTGCCTATTCCAACCATCTTAGATGGACAAAAAGATATTGATAAGCAAGCCGATAATACCAAAGAGGGAAAATACATTAACTCGGGTATCATTAATGGCATGGGGTATAAAGAGGCTACGGATATATTAATTCAGTGGTTGGAGGAGCGAGGAATTGGAAAGGGAAAAGTGCAGTATCGGATGCGTAATGCGGTATTTTCACGCCAACGGTATTGGGGTGAACCGGTGCCGGTTTATTTCAAGCCTACTGCTACTGGCCAACTATTACCTTATTTGATTCAGGAATCTGAGTTGCCTTTGGAATTGCCTAAAATCGACACGTATTTACCTACAGAAACAGGGGAGCCACCTTTAGGGCGTGCTTCGGATTCATGGAAATACCAAGGTCAATATGATTATGAGTGGTCAACAATGCCAGGTTGGGCAGGATCCTCTTGGTACTGGTATCGCTACATGGATGCTCAGAATGGTTCTGAGTTTGCCTCCAAAGAGGCTGTCAATTACTGGAAAGCGGTCGATTTATATATCGGTGGTTCAGAGCATGCGACTGGGCACTTGTTATATTCTCGTTTTTGGAATAAGTTCTTGAAGGATTTAGGCTATGTAGCGGAGGAAGAATTTGCCAAGAAATTGATCAACCAAGGAATGATTCAAGGTCGGTCAAATTTCGTTTATCGTTTGAAAAATTCAGATAAGGTGACTTTTGTTTCTCATGGTTTGAAAGATCAATATGATGTAGCTGCGTTGCACGTGGATGTGAATATTGTGGAGAATGATATATTAGACGTAGAAGAATTTAAGCGTTCTCGAAATGATGTTCCTTCAGATGCGCAATTCATTTTGGAGGATGGCAAATATATCTGTGGTTGGGAAGTCGAGAAAATGTCCAAATCGAAATTTAACGTCGTTAATCCGGATGATTTAATTGCCAAATACGGTGCGGATACTTTACGTGTATATGAGATGTTTTTGGGGCCGTTGGAACAATTCAAGCCTTGGAATACGAATTCGATTTCAGGATCACATAACTTCTTACGCAAGGTGTGGCGTTTGTTCTTTGATGAGCAGGCGCAGAAATCGGTCTTAGTGGATGCGGCTGCATTACCTGAAGAATTAAAAGTATTGCATACGGCAATTCGTAAGGTGCAAGATGATTTGGAGCGTTATTCATTTAATACGGTCGTTTCTACTTTGATGATTTGTGTGAATGATTTAGGCCAATTGAAATGTCATAAGAAATCGGTTCTTCGTGAATTAGTCTTATTGCTTTCCCCGTATGCACCACATGTAGCTGAGGAATTATGGGTGGCTTTAGGCGAAGAGGCAGGAAGTATTTCCCATGCCAAATTCCCAGTATTCAATCCGGAGTTCTTAGTCGAGAACGAATTCAATTATCCCATTTCATTCAATGGTAAGGTGAAGTTGACCTTAGCCTTTTTAGCCACAGCAAGTCCTGCGGAAGTGGAGGCAGCGGTACTAGCTAATGAGCAAGTCCAGAAACATTTGGATGGCAAAGCCCCATCCAAGGTGATTGTGGTTCCGAAACGGATTGTCAATATTGTTTTAGGAAAATAGATAGAAAGGGCTTAGGAATCAGCCCTTTTTAGTTATGGACGACTAAATCAATGATTTTAAATAGCGTGAGGCAGAAGGTCATTAAACCGAGTGTCCATTTAATGTTTGATTTCATTGTCTTTTCAATGGTGGCCTCCATTCGTGACTCAAAAGAAATAAATCTTGCCTCTAAGGTTCCGAATCTTGCTACAAGCGTTTGAAACTTACCTTCAAGTGCATAGAATCTACTTTCAAGATGATGGAATTTTACCTCAAGTTCAGAAAAGTCTAATCGTAGCTGTGCCACATCCGCGGCCAACTCATCCAATCGTATTTCGATATGATTGATGTGATTGAATGCTGATTTCAATAAAAGCGTATTGACATCTTGATCTGACAATGCTTCTCCATTTGAAAATTTGTTCTCAATCTGCTGTATTCGAGGCTGAATCATTTCTAGGAGCTGATTCTCAATTTTGGAATTCTTTCTCATTATCCGGGCTAGGTTTGATAAAACAAATTTCCCACGATAAAATCCTGTTTCCTATTCAATAAATGACTAATCGAAAGATTATTAGTTTAATGATTTAATCCACTCACGTATGAGCGCAACGCCCTCTTGATGTACAATAGACCGACCGAGTTCCGGCATCATGACGCCCGGATCATGTGAATTCATGCGGTAATGTAGAATACTTTCGGCTGGTTTTCCTGCAACAATATCGTATTGCAATCCACCCGATCCCCGGCCCGCCGCTACAGGTGATTTCATCATCCCATATGCCGTTGTGCCATAATAGCGGTAATCAAGAAATAGGCCAGAACTTTTCGCAGGCCCTTTCGGGTTGTGGCAATGCGCACAATTGATATCTAAATAAGCTTTAACGCGTTCATTTAATGATGCACTTTCGTCTATATACGAAACAAATTGTGGACGGGATGTTGCAACGTCACGCATTTGATTCGTCCGACTCCAATAGTCCAATTGGTTTTCATTCCCGTGCGCAAATTGCATCGATGCATTCATCTGCCGCGCTGAAGGACCTATCGGAGTCATCTTGCCATCGCGCTCGTGACATCCCTTACATTGATTAACATTGGGTACAACATAATTCACCTGCTGCTTTTTGCCTTGTTGGTTCTTAAACTCCACCAAACTCGTACCTCCAGCCACCTCTAAATATGCCTCCGTTTGCTCTTCATTCCAAATATATGGTAAGGCCACCCAGCCCGTTGGTTCATGGCTGAGAATACGCGTTTCCATGAGGCGCCGACTGCCATTAGGCTTACGCTCATCCATGGGATAATAAAAGGTCTTAGCGATACGGGTCCCTACAGGAAATTGGAATACCGAATCGGGATTGTAAGCCACAGATTTGCCCGATGGCAATTGTACAAAACGTAATTTGTGCGCGTAATCTGAAAATAAAGGAGATATCAATTCATAGGGAGTCACACCGGAATGGGGTAATTGATTTTTCAATTCCCGTTCAAACAAGCCATATTCCGATAATTTACTCGGAAATTTAGGCCCCGGCTGATAAGAAAATAAGCCCAATAACAAGATAAATCCTAGGTATCGCATCGCTAAAATTGATTCGATTTGACATATTCCTGTACACAATCAAGCTCCTTGGGATTGCGACGCACATTCTTAAAATCATGTTCCGCATCCATATTGGCCACAGATTGGTTTAAATTTTGATGCACGCAAATCCGATGCTGAGGTAAATATTGTCCATCACTTCCACAACGCGTTGAATCCAATATACCATCATAAACGATTTGCGGCACATTCCGACCAAAACGTAGTTTGAATCGGTATATTTGCGCAAAGCGTCCTTCCAATGGAACGCGTCCAAGCCGACGCTCAAAGGTATTTTTATATACCGAAATGGCGGTCGGATAGGGGTCATATTCTTTATCTTTAATGGCTATTTCTGCCATGAAATAAGAAATGATACCTACGCCAACAGTGCGATGATTTAAGATTTTATTGTCGAAAATGTCTACGTTGCTCGTCGCGAGAATTAACATTCCAGTTCCGCGGGGAACTTTGCCAACAATATTGCCTTTGGGTGCAAAATTAGATAGGTTATTGTCTTCAATGAGGTTGTCATGAACCTTGACGAATCCACCCTTTTTCTGAATTAGATCAGGTAAGTCAAAGACCAATATACCTCCTGTATTTCCATAGGCATGATTGTGATGTACATCCGCATAAATCGAGTTCTCTATCTCAATGCCCGCCACGTTTTGATAGGCAGTGCAATTTTTTATCTCAATGTTTTTAGATTGGCCCACATAAATTCCCGCATCTGATGCGCCTATGGCGATGCAACTATCGATTAAAATATTTGTGCAAAGCACTGGGTATAAGGCATAGGAACCATTTTGCGGTTTTGGGCCACCGGTCCATTCCGCTTTGATGCGTCGGAATATGATATCCTTCACGTGCATCGTTTTAATGAGATCACCTTTGGAATCCTGAACGGTCAAATCTTCCAAAATTATATTTTCACAGTTGGTGATTTTTATCCCTTCAGCTCCCGTTTTTTGATTTTTAAAGTTTAAAACCGTTTTGTCCATTCCTTTTCCACGAATGGTGATTTTCTTCTTTCCCTCTAAGGAAAGACTACCTGAAATTTGAAAACTACCAGCCTCCACTTCAATCACATCGCCATCTGTGGCAAGAATTAGTTGTGTCTGGAGTGCTTTTTCAAATTGGGCTTGCCCCATGACTGGAGAAAGCCCAATGAATAATAATAAAACGAAAATGTATTTCATTTGAATTAGTTACGAGGACCACCCGCACGCATTTGCGTTTGCATAGTCTTATATTTTTCTAATTGCTCAGGTGTCAATATAGCTTTTAATGTTTCCATTTGGCTCTCGTTGATCTTCTTCATTTCACCCATCATCTCCTCACGATCCATTCCTGCTTGACGGAATTCCATCATTTTCTCAACGCGAGTAACGAGCAGAGGCTCAATTTTATTCTCTTGTTCTTTCGTCAATTTCAACTCTGAACTCATGCGATTCAATTGATTCATAGCCATTTCCTGTGGACTTGGCATTTGCGCGTGTGCTGCTTCGCCAGCTCCCCAAAGGGCAACGACCATGGCGATTGTTGTTAAGATCTTTTTCATTTTTTATAGTTTAGTTTTTCAAGTTAATTAATTTATTCAAATACCGTATTCCAAATCAATGAATAAACTTCCGTTGGCTCCATGTAATCAGTTACTTGATTATCAGCAATAAATAAAGGATAATAGGCTTCTTCACAAAAAGGACTTCCATGTGATCCTTTTACTAAGTTCGCGTCCAATGGAATTACATCCATTCGGTAGCGGAATCCTGTCAGTTTACGTGCCAATTTATAGGCAGCGCGCAACTTAATCAACGGATTTTTAGGGTCCATAAATATCTCAACTGGATCGTAACCCGGCTTCTTGAAGATGTCCACGCAACGGGCAAAATCAGGTGCTTTATTGTCGGCCAGCCAATAATAGTAGGTAAACCAGGCATCAGAATCTGCAATCAACACTAAATCACCCGCTCGTGGGTGGTTGATGTGAAATACAGCTAATTCATCTCCTGAGAGTACTTTTTTGACACCTTGCGTTTGCATCAATAGCAGCTTAACCTCATCCAAAACGGATGCATCTGGACAATAAACATGTGCAATCTGATGATCAGAAACTGCAAATGCGCGCGAAGCACCACAATCCAATAATTCCAATCCTTGTTCCTCCCGTATTGCGATATAGCCTACCTCACGTAATATACGATTCAAATGAACAGGTTTTGATACATCATTAATTCCGTATTCGGATAAGATAATTACTTTCGCCCCTTTGCTTTCGAAATGCGTAATCAATCGTTCAACCACTTGATCAATCTCCTGTAAATCGCCTTTAATCTTTTCAAAATCTACCCCGAATTTCTGTAAGCAATAATCTAAATGAGGCAAATAGATGAATGTCAATGTCGCATCAAATTTCTTATCCACATAAATGGACGCATCTGCTATCCAATTCGTCGATTTGATATTCGCATTAGGTCCCCAGAAATTAAACAAAGGAAATGTCCCAAAGGCTTCCTGCAATTCATCTCGCAAATCAGCCGGATGGCTGTAACAATCAGGCATTTTCACACCATCTGAATGATATTGAGGCCGAGGTGTTACAGAATAATCAGCCGATGAATACATGTTGTACCACCAAAATAAATTAGCACAAGTGAAATTTGGGTCTTTTTTATGTCCAGCATCCCATATCTTTTCATCGTCCACCAACTTATTGGATTGCTTCCAAAACTTAACTTCGGAATCGGATTTATCATACCAACCGTTACCTACGATGCCATGCGAACTTGGATATTTTCCTGTCAAATACACACTTTGAGATGTGGTCGTTACCGCCGGAAATGGGGGCTTAATCTTCGACTTCTTTTTGCCCGAAATATATGCGTCCAAAAAGGGAGTATATCGACCTAAAATACTTTCACTTAGGCCTACTATATCAATGACTACGGTTTTTTGCATAATAAGTCTTGAATATAAGTGACCTCACGTGCGATTGAGGTTTCAATCGATTCTTGATATTCGGACGGCAAAACGCCCCATGTATAGGTCTCAATTTCCATCATGCGCGTAACGTTGTGCTGTTGATGGTAGGCCAATGTTTCTCCGATTTCTGCTTGGGTGGAATTCAATAAGCCATAGGAATCTAGGAACAAAGGCACATGGAAATGCACCCTCCATTCGTCATAAACTCCTTCTTTGTATTGCGCTAGTGCTTCTCCCAAATCCTTAAACTGCACATAGCTTCCATCTTTTTTCAAAGCTTTCACCTGGTGTAAATAGGTCGGCTCTTCGTATTGTTTTAATGCTACAATACGTTCGGTCGCATCTTTTCTCAAATCTACGCGAAGGGCGGAACTGATTTGAATCTTGCCGATAGAAATGTTTTTATCCACTAATTCTTGTAAACAATTAGCAGGTTTATCGTATGAAACTCCATAATGACATACATCGAAACAGATATGAATATGTCGGCGCACCCAATCCTCCGGAATCCCTGCAGTAATCGCAAAAGGAATCAACGTATCTGTGTACCAATCAACGAATTCGCGGTGATTTTCTAATAATCCATCCGGTTCAGGTTCGATGTCAATGTGAATCCATTTACCCGTTTTCTGTTCGGTTTGCGCCAAATATGGAACTAATTTTAATAATTCCATCGTGGCTAGACCGATCGCAGCACCGCGCTGATCCCACCAAAATTTATAAGAAAGAGGAGAAGTAGAAATCCCTCCTTCGTGTTGCTCTGATGGCAATAATTGTACGAGTAAATCGATTAACCTTCGGGAATAATTCACACGATCCTGTGTCGTCCAGTCGGGCGCATGCACCTGATCTTTAACAATTGTATTATGGAATCCACCATAAGGAAACCCATTCAATGTAAAAATGTAAATATCTTCTTGCGCTAGCCAGTTTTTTAGTGTTGCTAGTTTGTTTGGATCTTCGATTAAATCAATGCTCGCCTGATTGGCAATACGCAATCCCAATCCCATGGCTTGGTCGGGGCAAACTTCCTTTTTGACCTTTGGGACAGTTGCTTGCAAATTGGCAAAATGTTCCTCCCAAATCTCTCCAGGATGGATATTACTACAATAACTCAGGTGTCCGTAGGCTGTATTCATGTTAGGCGTAGGTGGCAAGTAAAGCAACGGATGCTTGGATAGTCTTGAAGTCCATTTCGTGCACTTCTTCCCCTTTTCCTAGGGCTTTCAACAAAGTGATGGTCAAGTGACCGCCCAAATGTTCTTGGAATTCTTGTAAGCCTTTGTGCAAGTTTTGGCAATTATTTTCTGCCAAAGCTGGATGGTATAAATCAAAGCCTAAGCCTTTGATGACTGTCAAAATACGTTCGCAATCTGAGATTGAAATCTCTCCAATCAAGTGCGAGTAAATGCAATCCAAAGCAATCCCGATCGCAACCGCTTCACCATGACGAATGTTGAAATCAGAAAGATATTCCAATTTATGTGCAGCCCAGTGCCCAAAATCCAGAGGTCTCGCTGATCCCAATTCGAATGGGTCACCACCTGAAATATGTTTCATGTGCAAGTCGGCACAACGATAAATCTGTTCCACCATCGCATCTTCGTTGCGGGCATTCATGGCTGAAACATTGGCCTCTAACCATTCGAAAAAAGCTAAATCTTTGATTAAAGCAACCTTAATTGCTTCCGCTATTCCAGAACGCCAATCGCGATCTTCTAAGGTGCTTAAAAATACCACATCATTAAACACAGCTACGGCAGGAGCAAAGGTTCCCAAGAAATTCTTCTTTCCTAAGTAATTGACCCCATTTTTAACGCCTACCCCTGAATCATTTTGGGATAAAACAGTTGTGGGTATACGAATCAATTTCACTCCTCGATGGGAGATAGCTGCGGCGTATCCCGACATATCCAAGAACGCACCACCACCAATGGCCGCCACAAATGAATGTCGGTCTATCCGATGTTCGTCTATGGCGCGTACCACTTCTTCATAGAATCTAGGGTCGTTTTTACAACCTTCTCCTCCAGGTAAGACAAGTAGTTCAGGTGCTAAATCCGCTACATTATTGGATTCAAAATAGGTGACAATCGAATTTGTTAACGTTGGATGTGCATCTGCCACGCCTTTATCAATGACAAAAAGTATACGTTTCCGGAAATTGCTTTGACCAAAATTTGAAATAAAATCACACAAGGTTTTATTGCCCACATCAAACAAGTGTTTTGTAAAAATCACTTGGTAACTAAAAGGAACTTGAAATTGCTGTTTTAAAACTTGCATGAAAAAGAGATTAAGAAACGGCGAATTTTTTACCTACCCATATCGAGATTGGCAATAATGCTAGGGTAACAAAAGCCATGTAATATTGTTCACTCACACTAACCCAGGCGGCATTCATTAAGATAAGTGTTAAAACACCTGTCTTAACTGTTTGGCCAATATTAGGTCCAATCGGGTTTTTAATTGCTTTTGTCAATTTAGAAAAAATCAAATAAGCATGCACCAAAACAAATGGTAGCATGAAAAGTAGTTTATCTGCTTTTTGGCCTACAGCTATTTGGCTTCCATGTACCACGATAAATAGAAATGCGGCAAACCATAAGGGTGCCGACTGGCTTCCATGTACCTCGCCGCGACTCACTAAGGTAATTGCAGCTATGTAAATCAACGGAATTAAAATTAAATAAAAATGTTCCAATACGCCTAATTCATAAACGCTCATGCCTAACATTAAGTTAAATGCCCGACATAATCCCATATTAATTGGTCCAAAAATACGCATGTGCTTACCCTTGTAATCGTAAAACAACGCAAATAGGGTAACGAGTACTGCTACGATGCCACTTAGACGACTCTGCCAAAAAGCTACGAATATACCCAAAGATAACAACACAATTCCTCCGAATATTGCTTCTACCCGTTGAATTCGGCCGCTTGGCAAGGCTCGCTCAGGACGTTCTAGGATATCCAACTCGTGGTCAAAAACGTCATTAAAGACCACACCTCCGGCATATAAACACATGGTTGATATTCCCAGGAACACGACTGGCCAAAATTGGTAACCTAAAGTCCCAAAGGTAAATCCTACAATCGCCATACCAGCTAATACATCTGTTAATGCCGTGATAACATTGGCAGGACGCATGAGTTCAAGAAAGGCTCTAAATTTAATGCGCATTAGCGAATGATTAAGGAATCTTTGTTGATGCGTGGAGCTTGTCCACCCCGTAAAATTGTATTTCCGTTGAATTTTTGAGTTTGATCTATTTCCAATCCGTTGATGAAATCCGATTCTTGAATCTGCCCACTTTGAGCAAATGCATCAAGTGCATTTTGATACGTTACTAAACGTATATGTTCATCAGGAACCTCTTTAATCTTCATCAATGCGGCCGTTTTCGGAATTGCTAATGGATCCGAAATACCCCAGTCGGCAGCAGAATTCACCATGATTCGTTCGGGTCCATATTGTTTTACAATTTCCACCATGCGCTCATTGCCCATTTTGGTAAATGGATAAATCGTAAACGCAGCGTAAAAACCTTGATCTAAAACGGATTTCACAGTTTCTTCATTGTTGTGATCAATGATGACCATATTCGGTGCGATACCATGCTCTAAAGCAATGGCCATGCTACGTTCCGTCCCTTTTTTCTTATCACGATGTGGTGTGTGCACTTGAACAGGGAGATTCATTTCCTTCGCTAGTTCTAATTGTGCACGGTAATATTTTTCTTCGGCAGCTGTTTGGTCATCGAACCCGATTTCCCCCACGCCCACAACACCTTCTTTTTGCAAAAACAAAGGTAAAATTTCCATTACTTGTTCTGCCAAAGCTTCATGATTTGCTTCGCGCGAATTTAGACCTATCGTACAATAATGTTTAATGCCAAATTGAGAAGAACGAAAACGCTCCCAACCTACTAAGCTCGCGAAATAGTCTTTGAATGACGCTAAACCGGTACGTGGCTGACCCAACCAAAAAGCTGGTTCAATCAATGCGACAACGCCCGCATCTGCCAAGGCTTGGTAATCATCCGTTGTCCGAGACGTCATGTGCACATGCGGATCAAAGAATTTCATGCCTTGGGTATATTGGGCAAAAGTTCCATCAACGGCATGCGCAGTGGATTTCTCTTGTTCAGTTCCTTCAAAATGAGAAGGATTTCCAATGGGTTTATGTTCTTGGCACATATTAAACGATGTAAATGGGTTCAGGTTCTTCTAATTCTTGCCAAAGTCCGTGCGTGCTGCCTGGATTTTGAACTTCTTGTTTCACTAAAGATGCAGCAACGACATCTCGTGGGTTTTTAGATAAGGCTAATTTTTCAATATCTGAGCGCAAACTTTCGTTGATAAATCGTGGTACAAGTCTCCATACTTGTGAAGGAACCCGTCGGCCTGCCGACCATCTTTCATGGGCAAAATCAGATAATGTATCGGCTAGGGCTTGGTTTGCGCGTTCATCTAACCCAATGATTTGATTAATTGCTTTATCGTTGAAAATGCATTTAAGTACTAATTGGTTCCAAGCCGCCTCGTTAAAATAGTCTTTTGGATACGTATTGCCAAAGGCTATTGCATCGAATACCGGTCCCATATTGGAGCGCACAGCATCCGTTGCACGCAACAAAAATGATGAGGGATTTGGCAAATAAGGTAATGAGCGAGTTAGTGCAACTGCTTCTTGCATTTCTGCAGTTTCGAATAACGCGGTTACATTGGCTTCGTCCAATTGTGTTACTATATCTACACGAACGAGTTGGTCTAAAGTCCAACCAGAGAACTCACCACTTTCAATATTTATTTTAGAAATAAATCGGGGAACCTTTACGAAAGATAAAGCCAATGCTTTACCCGTTAAGGTTTTTTGCTCAACTAGCCAATTAGATTCGGCTTCACTGGCAAGGGCTGCAATGGTTTCAATGATATTTATATTCGTTTTCACGGCTAATTAGGTTCCTTTCAACGAAAATACTAAAAAAATCGAGGATTTTTATGATTTAATGACTTGATCAATATTCTCATGTTGTTTTATCCGATAGGGTCCTTTGCGAAGAAGGAGAATTGGAAAAAAATATCTATACAATACAGCTAATTTTTGCGTAAAAATGCGTTGGTTTTTCGTGTCATGGTCCAAGGGTTTCTGGGTCAATAGATTTAAGCTAATTTTCCAAACCCAGAAAATGGGCGCAAGTAATGTATAGTTCAAATAGATTAGAGAATATGCTACGATCCCATAGCTTTTTCGTATCCAAAGCAAATTGGATACTTGTATTTGAACAGAAAATCGATTAATCCACGAGTATTCTGTACGTCGAAATTCATTTTCTTTGATTAAATGGATGAAATTGACATCTTTAAAATAGGCTAATTTGCCAATTTTACTTAAGCGAAAACTTAGCTCTGCATCTTCAGCATACATAAAAAAGTCTTCATCCCAGCCGTTTAGTACGAGTAAGTTCTCTTTAGATGCCATGAGAAACGCACCTACTAAATTATTAGTTTCCTCGGATCTTGAAAACTGTTGGCTAGGTAAAAGCAGATTGATTAAGCGGTGGAAAAAAGGTTTATTAGGTAAAATATAAAAATCCCTACGTATATCATTTAAGGTGCGGTAATAGGGTAAGGCTTGTTTGTTACTATCGAGTTGATTTCCACCTAGGGCAACTAACGATTTATCATACACCAAATGTTGCATTGCCTGATGAATACTTGTATCAAAAATGAGTGTATCCGTATTTAAAAATAAGATATATTTGCCTACTGCAGCTTTTAATCCTATGTTATTAGCAATTGAAAAACCAGAGTTATATCCTGCATCAATCCATCGAGTTTCAGGAAATTCAGTAAGAATTTGCTCATTTGCATTTGGAATAAAATGATTGTCAACGACAATACATTCAAACTGCAAATTGTTTGTATGCGCGTACACACTGCGCAAACAATTTAATAAGAGCGCTTCTGTTTGGTAATTAACAAATACAATTGATACATCCATTCAAATCAAAATTAGTTTGATTTTATTTTAATTAGACGTCTCCAAGTCTTTTTCTTTTCCAATGTCTTCGCAATTCTCTATATTTCCGTTATAAAAATATCATGACTATGAATTTACGTTATCTATTTATTTTGATTTTGTTTACGTTTATTCAAGCAGAGTCATTAGCACAAAATTTTACGTTTGAGGCAGTAAAGTCCTATGCTTTTCCAACCGAATTGGTTCGGTCAAAGAAAGGAGATAAGATTGCATGGGCATTCGACGAGAAAGGCGTTCGAAATGTTTATGTGGCGGAATCTCCGAATTTCGAGGCTAGGAAGTTGACAAATTTCAAAGAGGATGATGGTCAAGAAATAACGTCAATTTCCATTTCAGATGATGGCAAGTGGGTATTATTTGTTCGAGGTGGGGATCATGGAGCAAATTTTGATGATGAAAGAGCGGTAAATCCATCTGGAGATACAGAACCCCAAATGGTTCGTGTCATGCAAATTGCTTTCATTGGCGGACCTATTCGTGTCATTTCTGAAGGGGATTTTCCAGTGATTTCACCCGATAATAAAGTCGTTGCTTATATTAAGGAAGGCCAACCTTGGGTATGTAAACTGGATACGAATGAGAATGAAGATTTTTTAGAGGCGCCTATTCGTCTGCTAAAAACAAGGGGGGCGGTACATTCGTTGGCCTGGGCCCCGACCGGCAATAAGATTGCATTTGTTTCGAATCGTGGTGATCATTCTTTTGTGGGTTATTTTGAACTTGGAAAATCAGTGGTTAATTGGCTTGATCCTTCTTTCGCGAAGGATATTAGTCCGCGTTGGTCACCTGATGGCACCCAAATTGCTTTTGTTCGCACACCAGCGGAAGGGGGGTCAACAGATTCGCTTACCCAGCGAAAGCGTATTCCTTGGTCTATTCGAAAAGTTAGCTTACTAATGGGGGAGAAGTCTGCTCTAGTTTGGGAAGCACCTAATACCTATCGCGGTTCATTGCCGACAACGGACGGTGGAACGAATTTATTTTGGCCACGTTTGGATCGATTGGTTTTCACTTCTTACCATGATGGCTGGCCACATGCATATTCAATAGCATCTACGGGTGGAGTTGCCTTATTATTAAGTCCTGGTGATTTTATGGTAGAACATTTACGTATCAGTTCAGATGGAAATTCAGTATTTTTTGATGCCAATACAGGGAGTGATGTGACAGATAAAGATCGCCGACATATTTGTCAAGTATCTGTGGATAAGGCTGATATGAAGGTTCTAACTCCGGGAACGGGTATTGAATGGTCGGCAGTTTCTGTTTCAAGTGGTTATGTTTACATTGGGTCGGGTGCAAAGAAAGCTCCTCAATTGATGTTGGCAGGCTCATCTCCCACGCGTTCGTTGACGGAAAGTTTAATCCCAACTGAATTTCCTGCAAGTGCTTTGGTTGAACCTAAACAAGTGATTTTAAAATCCTTGGATGGGCTAACAATTCATGGGCAGATTTTTGATTCTTCAAATGGTACGCAGAAAAAACCAGCTATTATTTTTGTTCATGGGGGACCGCCTCGCCAAATGTTATTGGGCTGGCATTATTCTGATTATTATGCAAATGCGTATGCTTTAAATCAGTATTTAGCTAATCAAGGTTTTGTGGTATTATCGGTCAATTACCGTTTGGGAATTGGGTATGGATATGATTTCCATAATCCAAAATCTGCGGGCCAATGGGGCGCATCTGAGTATTTAGATATTAAGGCAGCAGGCGAGTGGCTGGGCCAACAATCTTTTGTGGATAATAGAAAAATAGGGATTTATGGTGGATCCTATGGCGGTTATTTAACTGCTTTGGGATTGGCTCGTGATTCTAAGTTATTTGCTGTAGGTGTTGATATTCACGGTGTGCATGATTGGGCGCATCAGCGCGAGATTCCGATGGAAGTATTGTCAGGACCACATAAAGCTCCTGACGCTGATTGGGCGACTAGTCTTGCTTATCGATCTTCACCAATTTCTTCAATTGATACATGGAAATCCCCCGTGTTAATTATTCATGCGGATGACGATCGTAATGTATCGTTTAGTCAATCAGTTGATTTAATTAATCGATTGCAAAAGAAAAAAGTTCCGATGGAATCGATGGTCATTGTTGATGACACGCATCACTGGATGAAGTATTCAAATACGCTCAAAGTATTTCAAGCCACTGCTGATTTTTTCAAGTCTAAGCTTTTGAAATAGGTTTCACGTTGATTTTAGCTTAATTTTGCGCCATGCAAGAAAGACCTATAACTGACTGGCTTCCATTGACAAAGAAGGAAGTTGAAAAACGTGGCTGGGATGAACTCGATGTTATCCTGATTTCAGGTGATGCTTATGTAGATCATCCGGCGTTTGGTACGGCGGTTATCGGTCGTATTATGGAGAGTGAAGGTTTGAAGGTGGGGATTGTTGCGCAGCCTAATTGGCAAGATGATTTACGTGATTTCAAGAAGTTAGGGAAACCAAAATACTTTTTTGGTGTAACGGCAGGTTGTATGGATTCCATGGTGAATCATTATACGGCAAATAAGCGGTTGCGTTCTAATGATTCATATACGCCGGGTGGTGAAGCGGGTTTTCGTCCTGATTATGCTACGACGGTTTATTCCAATATTTTAAAGGAGATTTATCCGGATGTCCCTGTTTTAATTGGGGGCATCGAAGCCTCTTTACGACGCGTAACCCACTATGATTATTGGGCTGATAAATTATTTCCATCAATTTTAGTTGATTCCAAAGCGGATATGTTGGTGTATGGCATGGGAGAACAACCCTTGCGCGAAATCATCCGTGGCGTCAAATCAGGTAAACAATTGTCGGAATTAACCGATATTAATCAAGTGGCTTTTGTTCAAAATCAGTCGGAACCATTACCGGTCGTTGGTGATTGGGAAACGGTTCAACTGGCGAGTCATGAGGTTTGCTTACAAGATAAGATTAAGTATGCGTCCAACTTCAAGATTGTGGAAGTGGAGTCGAATAAATGGCAGGCGAATCGGATTACGCAGGCTGTTGGTGATGAGGTATTGGTAATTAATCCGCCGTTTAAGACGATGGAAGAAGTGGAAATGGATAAGTCATTTGATTTGCCATATACGCGTATGCCACATCCGAAATATAAGAAACGTGGGCCAATCCCGGCCTATGAGATGATTAAATTTTCGGTGAATATGCACCGGGGCTGTTTCGGAGGTTGTAGTTTTTGCACGATTTCTGCGCATCAAGGGAAATTTATTGCTTCCCGAAGTGAGAAATCGATTATGAAAGAGGTGGATGAAATTACAAAGCATCCAGAATTCAAGGGTTACATTTCAGATTTAGGAGGTCCATCGGCTAACATGTATCGGATGAAGGGGAAGGATGAATCGATATGTGCTAAATGCATGAGCCCATCATGCATTCACCCGGTGATTTGCAATAATTTAGATACCAACCATACGCCATTGACGGAGATTTACCGAAAGGTGGATGCGCATCCAGGAATAAAAAAAGCGTTTGTTGGCTCTGGTGTACGTTATGATTTATTGGTTGATGATTTTAATAAAAACAATCAAGATGGCAACCACGATGAATACCTGGAACAATTGATTACGCGCCATGTATCAGGTCGATTGAAAGTTGCCCCAGAACACACATCGGATGCAACATTACGTGTTATGCGTAAGCCTTCGTTTAAGTATTTTCATGCGTTCAAGAAGAAGTATGATGAGATTTCTGCCAAATTTGGTTTGAAGCAGCCTTTGATTCCGTACTTCATTTCATCGCATCCAGGATGTGAGGAAGAAGATATGGCAAATTTAGCGGCTGAGACGAAGGATCTAGGGTTTCAATTGGAGCAAGTTCAGGATTTCACCCCTACACCGATGACGGTGGCTGAGGTGATCTATTATTCGGGTGTTCATCCATACACCTTGCAGCCGATTAAAACAGCAAAGACTAGAGAGGAAAAGCAGAATCAGAATAAGTATTTCTTTTGGTACAAGGCGGAGTATAAGGATTGGATTCGTAATCGGTTGACATATTTAAAGCGACCGGATTTAGCCCAACGATTATTGGGATTTAGAAATAACAAAACGGGTTGGAAGAAGTAATCCTGATTTTAATTTAAAACAAGAATTTGATGGAGGATGTAGAACAATTAATCGTGCGCGATAGTAATGGAGCAGTTTTGAAAGAGGGCGATTCGGTTACGGTGATTAAAGATTTAAAGGTACGTGGATCATCCGGTGTGATTAAACGCGGGACTATGGTAAAAAATATTCGTTTGACAGATGATGCGGCTGAGGTAGAGGGAAAAGTTGAGAAATCAGTGATGGTTTTACGGACGGAGTTTTTAAAGAAAGTGTAAATAAGTCGCTAGTCATTAGTCACTAGTCGTTATATCGGATGGGATTAGTCCTGGTTCCGGAGGTCTTTTTACCTCTTGCCTCTTCATTCTTACTTCTTAACTCAAAATTATTCTTCTTCAATCTCGGGTTCCTCATCCTGAATCAGTCCTTGATTTAGTTTTTTGGTCGATTTAATACCAAGTTTATGTAGTTTTTCAGCGCGGTTAATTAGGTTTCCTTTTCCTGTGCTCAATTTGTTAAGTGCTCCTGTATGGGCATCTTCAGCACGTTTCATGTACTTGCCGACATCTTCCATGTCTTGAGTAAATGATACGAATTTGTCGTATAGATCACCTGCTTGTCGCGCAATTTCAATGGCATTTCGAGTTTGGTATTCTGTTTTCCAAACAGAAGCGATGGTACGCAAGGTTGCCAATAGGGTAGAAGGGGAGACCAAGACGATTTTACGTTCCCAGGCGAAATTGAATAAGGTGGTATCTTGGCTAATCGTTGCTACAAAACCTGATTCAATTGGGATAAATAGAATGGTAAAATCAGGGCTATTTAAGTCGAGACCAGTATGATAATCTTTGGCTGATAATAATTTGATATGTGTTTTTAGTGACTCGATGTGTTCTTTAAGTGCTTGGTCTTTTTCAATGGTGCCTTCTTCGGCACTAGTGTAGCGTTCGTAGGCAATTAGAGACACTTTGGAGTCGATAATTAGGTTTTTGCTATCTGGCAAAAATATGACCGCATCGGGTTTGATGGTCTCGTTGATCTGGTTTTTGGTTACGAATTGGGTTTCGTATTCCATACCTTTTTTGAGGCCTGAGCTTTCCAAAACACGTTCTAAAATCATTTCTCCCCAGTTTCCTTGGGATTTATTGGATCCTTTGAGGGCGTTTGTTAGGTCTTCTGTTTTTTGAGTTACGGTTTGATTTAGGCTTGTCAAATTCTTGATTTGCTCCAACAGCACCGTATTTTGATGTGTTGAATTTTTTTGTCCTTCGTTTACGCGTGTTTCAAATGCCAAAAGTTTTTCTTTGAGCGGATTTAAAACATCGTTTAACTTTACTTGTTGTTGGTCACTCAGCATACGTCCTTGTCGGAGCACGGATTCATTGCTAATCTCAGTTAGCATTTTCCGCATTTTATCCTCGTCGGCCTTCTGGTTTTCCACCGTAGTTTTGAGCGTTTCGTTCTGACCTTCGAGTTGGGATAATTTCCCAAACATCGCTTTATTCTCTTGCTCTAGTGTATCTACTTTAGTTTGTATGCTGCTTAACTGGGCCAATTGACTCGTTAATAGGGTTATTTTACCTTGAAGTAGGATGTAGGTACTGCCGGCTCCGGCGATGATTGCGATGAGAATGTATAGGATAGTCATGTCGCAAATATAGGGAAAAGAGAGTAAAGAGTAGAGAGGAAAGAGTAAAGAGTAGAGATTAGGGAAAATACTCTTTACTCCCTACTCTTTACTCTCTACTCCGAACTGACCACTGACTACTGATTATTTTTGGGCACAAAAAAAACCCACACTTTCGGTGCAGGTCTTTCTTAAATAACTTGGAGCTTACTTACTTTCCCGGGTTTGATCCCAGTATCATCAGCGGTGCGGGGCTTAACTTCTCTGTTCGAGATGGGAAGAGGTGAACACCCGTCCTATCGGCTCCA